>JAGLUC010000123.1 GCA_023134955.1 Methylococcales bacterium
GTGCTTAACATTTGGAGTTACCTCCGCCTGCCCGATGTTTGCTATCCGGTGGTTGACCTACCTTGCCGGAACGGGACTTACACCCGTTGGAATAATCGACCTTGCTCGGCCGCACACCCCATTGATTTTTCATTCTCTTTAATCAATCAAGTTTGGTCTCATTGATTAACATTGATTTAATTCTCTGTTTTTTGACTCATGCGCTTTACCCGGTTTTTAATCAATTGTTTTGTGATGCAAACTGATTTGTATCAATGACCAGCCCAGAAATATCATGTTAATTCCTAACAGCAGACCAAGAACCCACAGTCCTGTCTGTGGCCAACCCAGCCAGACGACAATAGCCAAAAATAAAGCAGTAATACCGCTAAAAAACACCCAGCCCCATTTTGGCAAAGAACGCATCATTAGAGCAAAATAAATTTTTGTAAGACCTTCTATCGCAAAAAATACTGTTAACAACAGGGTTATTGTCAGGCTACCTTGTGCTGGTTCTGTCACTAAAAAATAACCGATAATTGTCTGTAATAGTCCAATAGCAAACCATAAGCTAAATCCTGGCATATTGATAATATTGACAGCTCTAATAATCTGGAAGATGCCGCCTAGCAATAATAACCAGCCCAAGAATATGATGATGCCCAGGGTAAAGATATGTGGGACGATAATAGCTAATGTGCCAAGAATAACGAAAAAAACACCTTCTGCAAAAAATAGTTTCCAATGTTTTTGTAGATATTCGATTATGGTTTGTTGCATCTTTTGTAAATCAACGGTAATAATTTTTTTCATATTTCACGTCCTGGATTTGACTTTAAAATTAATTGGAGTGACTCAATGCTTTCTGTTTGCTGCTAGTCATTGTTTTCTGATGTAAAAACAAAGTATTAATTCAGATAAATGCATCTTTTCTACTGAACTCAGAGTCTTCGGGGTCAGAGTCAATGCCATTAAGTTAAGCAAGCTGAAATAGGATGTGCTGAGGAACGAAGCGCATCTTTCGCGATTGATGCGCTTCCTATCGTCAGCACATCCTATGTTATCACCTTAACTTAACGACACTGGGTTTAAGATACAAGAGTCTTCGCGGTCAAGCCTTACATTTGACATCTCGCTGGGTGAATTCACCTTATGCTTTGTTGGATCCCAATGCCTTTTTGCAGAATCATTAATGCAGCAAAGCAAATCGCCATTCCTGCTGTGAAAGACTGTAATAATCTACGCTAAATAGTTACTCATTTTCTTCATAGTCTGTAGTTGCCGGGCAGCTACAAAAAAAATGTCTGTCGCCATATGCATTATCAATGCGCCCAATAGGTGGCCAGTATTTATCATCATGTTGATGATCATCTGGAAAAAATGCTAGCTGTTTGGAATAAGGCAGGTTCCATTCTTTATCTAATAGCAAACGATGAGTATGCGGGGCATTATGTAGTACATTATTTTTAGTATCCGCCTTTCCTGATTCAATTTCCCTTATTTCTTGCCGTATGGCGATTAAAGCATCACAAAAACGATCAATTTCTGCTTTATTCTCACTTTCTGTAGGTTCAATCATCAGGGTTTCTGCGACTGGAAATGATATGGTAGGTGCATGAAATCCATAATCAATTAAGCGTTTGGCAATATCATCGACCGTTATATTGCTTGATTTTTTAAAGGCTCGACAATCAATAATACATTCATGAGCAACGCGGTCATTTTTACCGGTAAATAAAATGGGATAATGGGGGGCTAGTTTTTGAGCGATATAATTAGCATTTAAAATAGCATGTAAAGTTGCCTGTTTTAGTCCTGTTGCACCCATCATGGCGATATATGCCCAGGAAATAGTCAGGATACTGGCTGAACCCCAGGGTGCGGCAGACACCGTACCTACTGTTCCATGATCAGATTTTGCCGGGTTTACACCTTCAATCACGGGGTGGTCTGGTAAATAAGGTGCCAGATGTTTGTTAACGCCAATTGGACCAACTCCTGGGCCGCCACCGCCATGAGGAATGGCAAAGGTTTTGTGTAGATTAAGATGGGCGACATCGGCACCAATTTTTCCTGGGTGACTTAAGCCGACTAAGGCATTAAAATTGGCACCATCCAGATAAACCTGACCTCCGTGTAGATGAATAATATCGCATATCTCCCGGAATGCCTGTTCAAACACACCATGAGTAGAAGGGTAGGTGATCATTAAAGCACCTAAAGAATCCCGGTATTGAATTACTTTTTTATTTAGATCGTCCAGGCTAATATTGCCGTTTTCATCACATGCCAAAACAACAACTTGAAAGCCTGCCATTACTGCGCTGGCTGGATTTGTTCCATGGGCAGAAGCAGGAATCAAACAAATATTTCTATGTGCTTCATTGCGAACCGCATGGTATTTGGCAATGACTAGTAAGCCGGTATATTCCCCCTGAGAGCCTGCATTAGGCTGAAAAGAAAAAGCGTCGAAACCAGTAAGGTCGCACAGCATGTCCTCTAACTCATCAAATAATTGTTGATAACCCAAGGTTTGGTATAAGGGCGCAAAAGGGTGGATGTTGCTAAACTCATAAAAAGAAATAGCTTGCATTTCTGTTGCTGCATTCAGTTTCATAGTGCAGGATCCTAATGGAATCATGCTGCGGTCTAAGGCAATATCTTTTCTGGCTAAACGGCGCATATAACGCATCATTTCCGTTTCGGAATGATATTTTACAAAGACCGGATGTTGAAGAAACTGATCTGTGCGTAATAAAGTATCGGCAATACATTCTTCAAGATTGTTATCCAGTAATGTAATGTCGGGAATATCAACTGTTGATGCAGCAAATAGTCGCCATATTGTCCTAAGAGTTTGTCGGTTTGTGGTCTCATCTAAAGAAATAGCTATAGTGTCTGCATCAATGATACGAAAGTTGATTTCTTCCTCTTGGGCTCGACTTGCCAGACGTTTAGCCCTGCGGGGAAGATGGATAATAAAGGTATCAAAATAGCTTTTGCTGGGGATTTGATAACCAAGTTGCTTAAGTCCTGCTACTAGTATTTGGGTATAACGATGAACCCGGCTGGCTATTAAGATTAAACCCTTGGGACCATGATATATAGCATAAAATCCGGCAATAACAGCGAGTAAAACTTGAGAGGTACAGATGTTACTGGTCGCTTTATCTCTACGAATATGTTGCTCGCGGGTTTGTAAAGCCATACGGTAAGCAATTTGTCCCTGATTATCCTTGGATACCCCGATGATTCGACCAGGGACAGAACGTTTATAAGCATCCTTGGTGGCAAAAAAAGCAGCATGAGGGCCTCCGTAACCCATAGGGACTCCAAAACGTTGAGAATTACCAACCACAATATCGACATTAAAATCAGTGGGTGGTTTAAGTAAGACCAGGCTGAGTAAATCTGCTGCAACAGTGACTAATGCCTGTTGTTTATGTGCAGAATTAACCAATTTAGTCAGATCATGAATCTCACCTTTAGAACCTGGATACTGAACTAAAATGGCAAAAAATTGCTGATTTTCCAGATTTTGATAAGGGCAGCCGATAATTGTTTCAAAACCCAAGGATTTTGCCCGTGTTTGCATCACCGCAATGGTCTGGGGATGACAGTCCTGATCAATAAAAACATTGTTAGACTGGTTTTTAGATAAACGTCGTGACATAGCCATAGCTTCAGCCGCAGCAGTTGCTTCATCAAGTAAGGAAGCATTTGCTAATTCCATACCCGTTAAGTCAATCACCATTTGCTGAAAGTTTAACAAAGCTTCCAGCCGACCCTGGCTGACTTCAGCCTGATAAGGGGTATAAGCGGTATACCAGGAAGGATTCTCCAGCACATTTCGTTTTATCACAGCCGGCATGATGGTGTCGTAATAACCCATGCCTATCATTGAGGTGTATACTTTATTACGACTGCGAATCTTTCTAAGGTAAGTGATGACAGCACGTTCACTGATTGTTTCAGTCAGTTTTAAGGGTTCGTCACTGAGAATATTGTCTGGCACGGCTTGCTCAATTAACTCACCCAGGCTTTTTAATCCCAGTTCTGTAAGCAT
The DNA here is from genome assembly GCA_023134955.1 of Methylococcales bacterium. Classification (GTDB taxonomy): domain Bacteria; phylum Pseudomonadota; class Gammaproteobacteria; order Methylococcales; family Methylomonadaceae; genus QPIN01. The sequence goes on from JAGLUC010000123.1 coordinate 4,046, forward strand.
CGCCGTTGTTTGTTGTTGATTTGCGCCAATATGACGGCGTATAAAATTGCCACGCATTTCCAGTTGGCTTAACGGTAACTTGGGAGATGGCATAGTTATAACCTCTGATAACGGTGTGGAATAAAAGGTAAAGAAACAATGTTGACAGTAATCATGCGCTTTCTAACCTTGGCATATAAAACAGCTTCTTTATAATGACTATTAATTAACGCCAAAGCAATGGGTTTTCCCAGACTGGGGGAAAAACTGCCACTGGTCACTAAACCTACTAATTGATCTTGGTCATCAAATAATTCAGTGTTTTCTCTTACCGGAGCTTTTCCGTCGACAATAAGGCCTACCCGTCGTCTAGTAGTACCTGATAATAATTGATGCTGAAGAATATTTGCCCCCAGATAGTTTGTGGCATCTTTCCTGAACGTCCATTTTAATCCGGCTTCAACAGGACTAATGCTGTCATTGAGCTCATGTCCATATAAACTTAACCCCGCTTCAAGGCGTAAAGTATCTCTGGCACCCAGGCCAATTGCTTTAATCTCATTAAAAGTCAAAAGTTTATTTGCCAGTGTTTCAGCATGTATGTTGTCAATGGAAATCTCAAAACCATCTTCCCCGGTATACCCACAACGACTGATAAAACATGTCATATCAGCTATTTGGGCAGAGCAAGCCTGCATAAATGATAGTTCTGACGCTTGCTTACTAAGTTGAGCCATTACTTGTGCAGCAGCAGGGCCTTGTAAAGCAAGTAAGGCCTGGTCATGAAGGTCTTCAATAGTACACCGATTAGATAAATGCTGTTTTAGGTGGGCAAAGTCTTTTTCTTTACAAGCGGCATTAACAACAACAAGAAATCCCGATTCCAAGTGAGTAATGATAATGTCATCAATAATACCGCCATTTTCATTAGTTAAAACCGTGTAACGCTGTTGTCCATTTTTTAGTCCACTGATGTTACCGGGCACTAACGTTTCCAGTTCTTCTGCGACTGACAGGCCGGTAATGAGAAATTGACCCATATGTGAAATGTCAAAAAGGCCAGCCAGTTCTCGGCAATGGAGGTGTTCCTGGATGATGCCCGACCCATATTGCACAGGCATTTCATAGCCAGCAAAAGCAACCATTTTTGCACCTAAGTTAAGGTGAAGCTTATAAAGAGGTGTTGTTTTTAATTCGGACATTAAGCATCCAGGTAAAAGTAAATTAACCAATTAAGAAAATTATACTTTGTAGACTTTTCCAATATTGGCAAATACATCAAATGAAATTTTATTATGCCACTTTTTTTCGGTAAATCAATCTAACGTAAGTGTTTATTCGTTAGTCCATGATCTCAACCTTAAAACTGAGCAACTTGCTGAAAAGTATGATTTTGAGCTAAAAGCTAACTATTACATAGATCCAAAAGTTTTCGCAGTATTTAAAAAGTAGCCCGTATAAAGTTTGCGTAATACGGGAAACCGATGACTCGAAACCCCGTAATACACTTCGTTTCATACGGGCTACAATATGTGCTAATAAAAGCGTGTCGAAATACCCTGCCAGAACTTTTGGGACGATATCTATCATAAAGTAACTCAACATGTGGTGAGAAATTTGGCATTGGGGGCAGAGTATAATTAAATTATGTTATTCGACTTTAAATGTGACACTGACCCCAGTTTCAGCTGACCCCAATTCCCTAAGTAAGCAGCATTGCAACTTTTTACCCTTTCTTCCTCTCTCTAAAATATTATTAGTTATTTTTAAAGATATTCTATTTAGTGTCGCTAACCTGCTTTAAATGTAACTCAGAAATAATGTCGTTATTGATTGCAGAATTCAAAAAATATTTAACTAGTGAATATTCTTTTAAATATTACTTGTACTTATGTGATTAATAAATCTGGACAAGTCAGTTGAGCATTAGATGCCGTGAATGACTGATTTTTCTGGGACAAAGTTTTATTGATTAATTAGGAGAGAACAGTGGTAAGTATACTAGCGGTAGATGATTCAGCATCAATGAGACAAATGGTGTCATTCACTTTAAAAGGTGCTGGTTACACTGTGGTTGAAGCAGTTGATGGTGTTGATGCTTTAGATAAAGCAAAAGCACAAAAATTTGATTGTGTGGTAACGGATGTCAATATGCCCAATAAAGATGGTATTACTTTAATTGCTGATTTACGGGCATTAGCTGATTATAAATTTATCCCAATGTTGATGTTAACCACTGAATCAGGATTAGATAAAAAACAGGCAGGCAAAGCTGCGGGGGCGACAGGGTGGATAGTAAAGCCATTTAACCCCAATCAATTGTTAAAAACAATAAAGAAAGTGTTGGGTTAGTCGCTAACCTGTTTAAGTGCAACTTAATTGAGTGGGAGAATCAATGTCGATTGATATGGCACAGTTTCACCAAGTCTTTTTTGAAGAAAGTTTTGAAGGCCTGGATATCATGGAAACAGGTTTACTAAATCTTGATATGGGCGATGTCGATGCTGAAGAGATCAATACCATTTTCAGGGCTGCTCATTCTATAAAAGGAGGGAGTGGTACATTTGGTTTTACCTCTGTAGCAGACTTTACCCATGTTATGGAAACCTTGTTAGATGAAATGCGTGATGGCCGTAGGCAAATTACCCAACCAGCTGTTGATGTATTGCTCGGTTCGGTGGATTGTTTAAGAGAAATGCTGACAGCTATTCAGGATGAACAAGATGTTGATGAGGCTAAAGTCACCGAGTATAAAAAACAGTTGGAAATTGAATTAAACGGTAGTGAAAGCATTGAAACTACAGCTATAGAATCGGTTGAAGCTGCTGCTAAAAAGCCTGTTGATAATGCTCAAACAGGCTGGTGCATCGCATTTAGCCCACACGCTCATTTACTTAAAACAGGGAATGATCCTGTCAGGATGTTCCGTGAATTAGCTACCCTGGGGAAACTAACAACAACAGTTGATTTATTAGGAGTACCAGATTTATTTGAGCTGGATGCTGAAGAATGTCACTTATCATGGCAGTTAGATATTATTGGTCATTTTCCTGAAGATGAAATTGATGATATTTTTAACTGGGTAGAAGATGATTGTGACCTATCCATTCAGATATTATCAGAACAAGAGGGTTTGGATGGGCAAGCTGCTGCTATGGAGTCTATTGCCCCTAGTCAAAACTTAAAAACCGATGTCTCTATGGATACGGCTAAGCCAAAAGAGACTGGTCTGTCTCCAGTAACAAAACCTAACAGTAATAAAAACAAAAAAGAATCTGAAAAATCTGTGGCAAAAACCTCAAGCTCTATACGAGTTGATACGGGGAAAATTGATACTTTAATCAATATGGTGGGTGAACTAGTCATTACGCAATCAATGTTGAGTCTAGTTGGTGAGCATTTTGAATTGAACAAGTTAGACCAGCTAAAAAATGGCTTGTCACAATTGGAGAGACACACTAGAGAGTTACAAGAAAGTGTAATGAATATTCGTATGCTACCAATCAGTTTTGTATTTAGTCGCTTTCCTCGTTTAGTACATGATTTAAGCAGCAAATTAGATAAAAAAATTGAATTGGTTTTAGTAGGTGAAAATACAGAAGTAGATAAAACAGTCGTAGAATTATTAAGTGATCCACTTGTTCATTTAGTCAGAAATAGTCTCGATCATGGTGTTGAAATGCCAGCTGATCGCATTGCAGCGAGTAAGCCAGAAACAGGAACGATTACTTTAGAGGCCTATCATCGTGGCGGTAATATCGTCATTGAAGTGAGGGATGATGGTAAAGGTCTTGATAAAGAAATGCTCAAAAACAAAGCCATAGAAAAAGGTTTGATTAATGAAGATGCTGTATTAACAGATAAACAAACCTATGAACTGATTTTTATGGCAGGGTTTTCTACTGCTGAAAAATTGACGGATGTTTCTGGCCGTGGTGTCGGCATGGATGTGGTAAGAAGAAACATTCAGTCATTAGGTGGCAATATAGAAATTACCTCAAAGCTTGGACAAGGTACAACAATAGCCATTCATTTACCGCTTACTTTGGCGATATTAGACGGTCAATCCATTGCGGTTGGAGATGAACGCTTTATTATTCCTCTAGGTGCAATTATTGAATCAGTTAACGTAACTGACGATATGATTAATCGAGTGGTCGGAAAAGGTGAGACTTTTAGATTAAGAGATGAGTACCTGCCCATAGTCAGAATGCATGGTATTTTTGATGTTGTATCTGCACGAGCAACAAAATTAACCGAAGGTTTAGTGGTTGTAGTGGATGGGCAGGGTATGCGGTGTGGTTTATTTATCGATGACTTATTAGGTCAGCAACAGGTTGTCATTAAATCACTGGAAGCTAATTACAGAAAAGTGGAAGGTGTCTCAGGTGCAACAATTTTGGGTGATGGCTCGGTTGCATTAATTTTGGATATTCCAGGATTAGTTCGTTTATCTAATCAGTAAAAAACAGTTAGCAGACAATTATGACAGAACAATCTGAAAATATTGAAACTGAACAAGCTGAAGAAAAAAAACTGGAAAACTTGGTTCAGTTTTTAAGTTTTACTCTAGGCAATGAAGAATATGGGGTAGATATTCTTAGTGTTCAGGAAATAAGAAGTTGGGAGCCAGTCTCTCGAATTCCAAATGTCCCTTCCTATGAAAAAGGTGTGGTTAATTTAAGGGGGGCTATTGTTCCAATAGTTGATCTTAGAGATCGCTTTGGATTAAGTCATTTACCCTACACACCGTTGACAGTTGTCGTTGTGTTGCAATCAGTTGCCACAGAAGGTGTCGGTAAAGTAATGGGAGTGGTCGTAGATTCAGTATCTGATGTTGTCGATGTTGATAAAAAAACCATACAAAGTGCGCCTGATTTCGGCACTAAAGTAAGTACAGAGTTTATCAATGGCTTGGCATCAGTTAATGAAAGAATGGTCATGCTACTTGATGTTGATAAGTTGTTGAAGTTAGAAAAGCTGGAAGATGAAGATGAAAGTTAATCAAAAAAATGTAATTACCTTAATGAGTAAGGAGACAAAAAATGAAAATTAATATGCCAGTAACTGATAAAGAAATACAGATGAAACCTGGTGAGATTCTTGTTACTCGAACCAATCTAAAAGGAATTATTACCTATGTTAATGATGCTTTTGTAGAGATTAGTGGCTTTAGTAAAGAAGAACTTGTTGGGAAAAACCATAATGTAGTTAGGCACCCTGATATGCCAGCCGCAGCTTTTGAAGATTTATGGTTATGCTGTAAGAGTGGTAAACCTTGGACTGCACCCGTTAAAAATAGAACAAAAAATGGTGATTATTATTGGGTTGAAGCCAATGTCACTCCGGTTTTTAAAAATGGTCGGGTTGACGAATTATTATCGGTACGTTATGCCCCTGACCGTCAGCAAATTAGAGATGCTGAAGATTTGTTTCAGAAACTAAATGTAAATACAGCAACAATGCGTCCTAAGGGCTTAGCCTTGTTGTTTAAAAATATCAAAGAAATGAGCTTGAATCTAAAAGCTGTATTTGTGTTATTAGGTTTATTATTACCTGATGTATATTTTATGTATTTGTTATTTTTAGCTGAAAATATGTCTGTTTTAGCGGGGGTTGCAATACTTACTATTTTAGCCTCATTGCTAGGCTTTAATATGCTAAGGACCATAAAACAAACTTTGAATAATGCCATTAATGTGAGTTATCAATTAGCGTGTGGTGAATATAGGAATCCTATTGAATTGAATCGCAATGGTCAAGTAGGTGATCTCTATCGTGCTATGTACAGTATGCAGGTGAAGTTAAATGCTGATCTGGCAGAGACCAAGCAAGTGGGAGCAGAAGCAATACGCATTAAACAGGCATTAGATAATGTAAGTTCTGGTGTGATGGTTGCTGATAATGGATTGAATATTATTTATACCAATTCAACCGTATTAGAAACTTTTAAAAATGCAGAATCGGATATACAAAGAGAATTGCCTAATTTCAAAGCAGATGAATTATTGGGGGCTAATATAGATCAATTCCATAAAAACCCAGCTCATCAAAGAAATTTAATACCCAATCTAAATACCACCATGAAATCGACTTTAGTGATTGGTGGTCGATATATGGACTTTATTGCCAATCCAGTTCTCAATGATGATGGAGAACGTATTGGTACAGTGGTTGAGTGGGTAGATAGAACGCATGAAGTTAAAATTGAACAGGAAATTGAAGCGATTGTTGAAGGCGTAAAAGCTGGGGAGCTAAGTAGTCGTATTGAAATGGCTGATAAAGAGGGCTTTTTTGAAAAACTCAGTGGGGGCATTAACGAGTTAACAGATATTATTGATGTTGCTTTTGCAGATGTCTCTAGTAGCATGAAGAGCATGGCAGATGGTGATTTATCTAATAAGATTGATACGGAATATCAAGGTGTTTATCTGGAATGTAAAAATAGTATTAACGACTGTATGGAGAAAATTTCTAATATTGTTTCTCAAGTTAATGACTCAGCAGGATTCATTAATAACTCTTCTCAAGAGATTGCCAGTGGTAATAACAATCTCTCACAACGAGCAGAACAACAAGCTGCCAATTTAGAACAAACTGCATCCAGCATGGAGGAATTAACCAGTACGGTTAAGAATAATGCTGATAATGCGCAACAAGCCAATCAAGTTGCAACATCTGCAAGACATTTAGCTGAAAAAGGCGGTGAAGTTGTCAACTCGGCTGTATCAGCCATGGAAGAAATTAATGAAAGCAGTAATAAAATAGCAGAAATTATTGGGGTGATTGATGAAATTGCCTTTCAAACTAATCTATTGGCATTAAATGCATCGGTTGAAGCAGCCAGAGCAGGAGAGCAGGGCAGAGGATTTTCGGTAGTAGCAACGGAAGTAAGAAATCTTGCACAACGAAGTGCGACTGCAGCTAAAGAAAGTAAAGAACTGATTCAGACTAGTGTGCAAAAAGTGAGGTCAGGTACAGAGTTTGTCAATCAAACAGGTAAATCATTAAGTGAGATAGTGATAGGTGTTAAGAAAGTTGGCGATATAGTAGCTGAAATTGCAGCGGCGAGTGCAGAGCAGTCTCAAGGTATTGAACAAGTCAATCAGGCTGTTTCACAAATGGATGAGATTACTCAGCAAAATGCGGCACTTGCTGAGCAAGCATCAGCTGCTAGTGTGTCAATGAGTGACCAGTCTAATAATATGAGTCAGTTATTGTCATTTTTTAAAGCGGATGATGGACATGTTTCTGTAGCAATTGCAGAACCAGTGGTTAAACAGGCTGCAAGAAAAAGTCAGGCAGCTACTGATAATTTAACAAAACAAAAAGCATCCGCCAAGCAACAATCCGCTAAAACTGAGTTTACTGCAGCAAATAGCGATGATGAATGGGAAGAATTCTAAATTGGTACTCAACAATGAATGCGATGATCGGGATAAATCATTATGACTAGTAAAACACACATAGAGCAGTTTCTTACATTTGAGCTTGCTGGTGAGTCTTATGGCGTTGAGATTCTGAAAGTTCAGGAAATAAGGGGTTGGGAACCTGTTCGAGAAATTCCTAATACACCTGGTTATATTAAAGGGGCATTAAATTTACGAGGCTCAATTGTCCCTATTATTGATCTACGAGATCGTTTTGGAATGGAACAAACAGAATATTCGCCTGTTACTGTTGTTATTGTACTTTGCGTTGACAATGCAACTGGATCCCATGTGATGGGAATAGTGGCTGATGCTGTTTCTGATGTATTGGATATTAAAGTAGCTGAGATTAAAGATAGTCCTAAATTAGGCTCAAAAATTGATACACGATATATGTGTGGTATGTATGTCGGTGAGAAGCAGATGGTGATGTTACTGGATGTTGATAAATTGTTAGATGTGGAAGAATTTGACGAGATTAGTGAACTTTAATGGCTAATAGAATTGTTGCAATTATCAATCAGAAAGGTGGTGTTGGTAAAACAACAACATCAGCCAACTTGACCCATGCACTTGCTAAGCAGGGTAAGAAAGTAACTGTTATTGATCTTGATCCACAAGGACATTTGGCAATTTCCTTTGGTGAAACCAATCAACAGATGCCTGGTATTGATGAGGTTATGCTAAACGAAACGAATATTGCCAATAACCTGGTTCAAGTCAGAGAGAACCTACAACTGATTGTGGCAGGTTCAAGATTACAAGAAATAGAACAATTATCAGAAGGTGGCGCTAAACGGGGTGATTTGTTACGTAAAGCATTACATGAAAATTTAACGGATCAGGATTTTGTTTTTCTTGACTGTCCTCCCTCATCAGGATTGCTGGTTGCTAATGCTTTGTTTGCAGCGGATGAAATTATCATTCCTATGGCAAGTGATTTTTTAGCATTACAAGGACTGTCTTATATGATGGGAACAATTAACCAGTTTGAAAAAGCTTTAAACAAAAAATATAAATTATTTCTAGTCATGTCCAGATACTCTTCAACACGAAGAATATCAAAAGAAGTGCTTAATACGATGTTGTTACATTTCCCTGAACAAGTATTAGAAACGATGATTAGAGAAACTGCTTTATTAGCGGAGTGCCCAAGTTTTGGTAAAACAATTGTTGAGCATCGACCAGGCAGCCGCTCTGCAAGAGATTTTAGAGATTTAGCAAAGAATTTTTTGGACGGTAAGGTGATGTGATGACAGCAAAAGAAAAAAAAGGCCCCATAGGTTTTGACCCACTTGCATGGATGAATGAAGATCATATAGAAGTGAAACAGCCAGAAAGCCAGGCTGAAATTGCTGTTGCAACTATTAATAATGGTAGTGCCGATAATATGGACGTTAGAGAATCAAAAGTTGTTTCAGAAATTGTTTTAGATCAAGGGCAAGAGCCCGTTAATGATTCAGTTGTAATATTAGACGCTACGCTTAATATTCAAAATGTCACTGAGCTTCATCAGCGTTTTGTTAAATTATTAGATACGACTGACAAAATTGGGATTGATGCTTCAGCGGTTGTATCAATTGATACCTCAACGCTGCAATTACTGATCGTGTTAAAACAGACTGCCAGTAAGTTACAAAAACAAGTGGAGATTGATTTTCCTTCTGAGAAGTTTATCGAAGCAGCGGGGCTGTTAGGCTTGTCAGAATTGTTAGATGTTAACCAATCTGCAGCAGGTTTTTTTTAGTATTAGAGAGAGCTTAAAAGCAACAATCCGTCAATTTAATTCGCTATCAATACATTCGTATGAAATGAATTACTTTTATTTCTAATCTAGCTAAGAGGATGCCGTGTGTCAGGAAAACAACGTGAATTTGAATATACCAGGGATGATTTTAATTTTTTACGGAAAATTTCAAATGAGTATTCTGGTATTTTAGTACCCGACGATAAATTTGATATGTTCTACTCCAGACTGTCAAAAAGAGTAAGAATGCGTGGTTTGCCTGATTTTAAAGCGTATTGTGATTTTCTGGAAAATAATTATGATGTTGAATTTACAGATTTTATTAATGCTATTACTACAAATTTAACCTCTTTTTTCAGAGAACAACATCATTTTGATTATCTAGAAAACACTGTTTTACCTGATGTTTTAAAAAGAAATAGCACAACAAAAACCATCAAAGTATGGTCGGCAGGATGTTCAACAGGAGAAGAGCCTTATTCACTGGCTATGACCTTATTGGAAAATACCCCCCCAGGATGGAATATTTCGATATTAGCAACAGACTTAGATACTAATGTCTTACAAACGGCAGCTAATGGTGTGTATACAAGTGACAAAGTTGACGGATTAGATAATGCTACCTTAAAAAGATGGTTTAAAAAAGGCAGTGGAGTTAATTCTGATAAAGTTAAGCTGAGTAAAGATTTGCAATCAATTATTCATTTTAAACAATTGAATTTAATGAAAGAATGGCCGATTAAAAATAACTTTGACTTTATTTTTTGTAGAAATGTACTTATTTATTTTGATAAGGAAACTAAAGAACGTTTAGCGCAACGTTACGGTAATTTATTAGCGGCTGGTTCTTATTTATTTATTGGCCACTCTGAATCACTGCATCAGCTTGATACTGACTTTAATTTGATTGGAAACACTATATATAAGAAGGTCAAATAAAATGTCTGAACTTATTTTACCAGTACCAATAGCTGAGTTTGATAATATAAATCGCTACTGGGATAAACAAAACCTGATTTCAGCTGCTAAAATTTTGCCTGGGGAATATTATGTAACCACAGAAGATGAGTTGGTTACTACTGTTTTAGGCTCCTGTATATCTGCTTGTATTAGAGACACCATGATGGGGATAGGGGGGATGAATCATTTTATGCTTCCAGAGACTAGTAAGCATAAGCTAAATGAAGGAGTAGAGTCCGTTGTTGGCAATGCAACCAGATATGGCAATTATGCAATGGAACATTTAATTAATATGATTTTAGCCAATGGAGGTAAGCGAAAAAATTTAGAGGTTAAATTATTCGGTGGCGGTAAAATTATTCCAACACTGGGTGATATAGGTCAGAAAAACATTAATTTTGTTTTAGAATATATAGATACAGAAGCTCTGCGACTAGTCTCTCAGGATTTAGGTGATATTTATCCCAGAAAAGTAAATTATTATCCAAAGACAGGGAAAGTTAGAATGAAAAAAATTAAAGATTTACACAACGAAACTATTGCAAGGCGTGAAAAAGAATATCGCATTGATATTAAGGATGTGCCTGTAGTGAGTGACATTGAACTATTTTGAGGAAGAAAATGGCAGATAAAATACGATTATTGATTATTGATGACTCTGCTTTAATTAGACAAATGTTGACACAAATTTTTAATTCCTCTAATGATATTGAAGTGATTGGTTCGGCCGTTGACCCTATTGTAGCAAGAGAAAAAATTAAAAGATTGAATCCTGATGTACTGACTTTAGACATTGAAATGCCACGTATGGATGGCTTAACTTTTTTACGTAATTTAATGCGTTTAAGACCTATGCCTGTGGTGATGATTTCAACACTAACTGAGAAAGGGGCAGCGGTTACTTTAGAAGCATTAGAATTAGGCGCTATCGATTTTGTAGCCAAGCCTAAGGTTGATGTGTCTAATTCGCTTAATGAATATGCCGAAGATATTATTGCTAAAGTCAGGGTGGCTGCAAAGGCGAATGTAAGAACTTTGGGTGTTAAGCCAAAGAAAATGGTTGTTAAAAAATATTCTGCAGATGCAGTTTTGCCAACAAGCTCAGCAAAAAAACATTTTAAAACAACCGATAAAATTGTTGCATTAGGGTCTTCAACAGGCGGTACAGAAGCACTTAAAGCGGTGGTTACAGGTTTGCCAAGAACAACGCCAGCCATTGTAGTTTCTCAGCATTTACCTGCTGCATTTAGTGTATCATTTGCTCAGCATGTTAATGATGCAACTGAAATGACAGCTTGTATTGCCAAACATGGACAACAAATATTATCTGGGAATATTTATATAGCTCCAGGTGATCAACATTTACTAATTATAAGAGATGGTGCTCGTTATATTTGTCAATTAAATGATGGCCCACCAGTTAATCGACATAAACCCTCTGTTGAGGTAATGTTTCGATCGGTTGCTCAAAATGTAGGGAGTAATGCGATTGGTGTTATGCTGACAGGAATGGGGGCGGATGGTGCAAAAGCCATGAAAGAAATGAAAGATGCGGGTTCTATTAATATAGTACAGGATGAGGCATCAAGTGTGGTTTGGGGTATGCCAGGTGAAGCATTTAAGCTTGGAGCATCTGACCATGTAGTGCCATTAGATAAGATTGCTGAACAAATTATCACTTTAGCAGCAACCTAGAGGAGGCAGTATGGCATTTTTTGGAAAAAACACTTGGTTTCTTGTTGTGCCAATAGTTATAGTAATGTTATTACCATTATCCATCTCAATTGAGATACTTTATTGGCTGGTAGTGCCTTTAATGTCACTTTTTGCACTTTATTTTAATTTTCAACTGAATAAACAAAAACACCAGAATAAAAAGCAACAGATTTTATTTGATGACAATAAGCAAGCATTGAATCGTATAATTGATGATTATGGTTTAACTGTTGAATCTTGCATGAAGCAAGAAATTTTATCGTTTCAAGCTGAGTTAAAACAATTGAAAATGGTGTTTGCTGACGCTGTTGCTACCATGTCAAGGAGTTTTAATGGTTTACATGGTTTAACAGAGGGGCAATCTAAGGTTGTTCAGTCGTTAATGAATAACTTAAGTTGTGATGCCGAGGTGCAAGGTGAGTGTGTAAATTTTGCTCAGTTTACTCAGGAAACTGATAATGTTCTGCATTTCTTTATTGAGCATATTTTAGAGATTAGTAAACAAAGCATGGAAATGGTTGGGGTGATTAATGATGTAGACAAGCATATGTCTCAGGTGGAAAAGTTAGTCACTGATGTACAGGGTATTGCTGATCAGACTAATCTATTGGCATTAAATGCTGCTATTGAGGCAGCAAGAGCAGGTGAGGCGGGTAGGGGTTTTGCTGTAGTCGCTGATGAAGTGCGTACTTTGTCAAAAAATTCTGATGGATTTAGCGAGGAAATAAGGAAAGTTGTAAACAACTCAAAAAAGAATATTACCCTGGCACAAGAAATGATTGAAAAAATGGCATCCAAAGATATGAATCTTGCTATTACATCTAAATCCAATATTAATGTTATGATGGCAGACATCTCTAGTATGAATAAGTCAGTTGCTTCAAAGATTGAACAGGCTTCTATTTTGACTGATCAAATAGGTGTCAGTGTTGGTGATGCTGTTAGAGGTTTGCAATTTGAAGATATGGCAAGACAATTGGTTGAGTATTTAGAGGTGAGTACTCAGCATTTTGAAGAATTGAGTAAAGAGGTTAGAGGGGGGCTTGGTGCTTTTAAGCTTGCAAATGCTTCTGATAGAGTTGTTGAGTTGGAGTATGGGCTTGCTCGTTTAAATGCTATGAAAAAGCAATGGAGTAAAAAGGAGAAAAAGACTGTTTCTCAATCTTTAATGGATGAAGGTGAAATTGAATTATTTTAGTAATAGGAAATAAAAATGGCTGTAACTACGAGGTTAGATTCTGCAACAGAAACATTAACGATTAATGTTTCTGGTCGCTTTGATTTTGGTGTACATCAAGAGTTTAGAGATGCGACTGAACAAGCGAGTCAGGGTGTGAGAAATATTAATATGGATATGGGAAACGTTGATTATGTAGATAGCTCAGCTTTAGGTATGCTATTGATTTTAAGAGATAAGGTTGGTGAAAATAAAAGTGCAGTGAAAATAATAAATACCAATTCTGAGGTCAAAAAAATCCTGGAAATAGCAAATTTTGATAAATTATTTACTCTGGAGTAAATTGTAGTGAATCATGTTTGGTCAAGCTTTTTCATAAATAAGTTTTGATTTATGCTGACAACTATCCTGACACAGGGGGAAAGTCTTTCATGTAATACTTGATTGTGATCAATTTTAAAATATGTCAGTTCATATCTGATTCAATACAGATTAATAATTAAGTCTTGATGGAGTATATAGTAGGGCAACGCATAATATTTCCGTAGAGGTATCAGGCTAAAGCATTTCCTATAGCAGCCAGTTTTCTAACTGGCATTAGGGAAATGTTGGGAGACTCCCCTTTAACATATATACCTTTCGCGTTTGAGAATACTCCGTTTAGAGTGCGATAGTTTTTGTGAAGGGCTAGGCGCAAAGGCGCAGCAATAGAAGGCTATTGGAAGACTTTGCAACGACACCATTCGCAAAAAAAGACGTGTTATAAATGGGGTGTTCTTGAACGCGAGAGGTATAGATACTTCTTAACCTGGAAACACACCTGTAGAAAGGTAACGATCCCCTCGGTCACAAATAATGGCAACAATAACAGCATTTTCCAGTTCTTTAGATAAAGCTAGTGCAACCGATACTGCACCACCCGATGAAATACCAGAAAATATACCTTCTTTAGCTGCAAGCTCTCGTGTGCTATTTTCTGCTGATGATTGACTTACATCCATAATCCTATCTATGGTTTGTGGATTATATATTTTTGGCATGTATTCTTTGGGCCAACGTCTTATACCTGGTATTTTTGATTTTCCTTCGGGTTGCACACCGATAATTTGAATATCCGGGTTTTGCTCTTTTAAATAACGTGATGTACCCATTATTGTACCAGTTGTGCCCATTGCACTGACAAAATGGGTAATTTTACCTTCGGTATCTTGCCAGATTTCAGGGCCTGTGCCTTCATAATGTGCGCGTGGGTTATCTGGGTTGGAAAATTGATCTAGTATTCGCCCCTTACCTTCTGATTCCATCTTCCTGGCTAGATCAATAGCTCCTTCCATACTGCCTTTAGCAGGTGTCAGGATAATTTCTGCGCCATAGGCTTTCATGGAGGCAATGCGTTCTGCTGTCATGTTATCGGGCATAATTAAAGTCATTTTATAGCCTTTAATTGCTGATGCCATAGCTAATGCAATCCCCGTATTTCCGCTGGTCGCTTCGATTAATCTATCACCCGGTTTAATCTCTCCTCTTGCTTCTGCATGTTTAATCATACTCAATGCTGGACGATCTTTAACTGAGCCAGCCGGATTGTTGCCCTCAAGTTTAACCAGGATAGTGTTGCTAGTTTCACCAGCTAATCTTTGTAACCTGACTAAAGGGGTATTACCTACAAATGATTCTATGGTTTTATAATTCATAATATTTTATTGAAAGTCCTTTGCAAAGAGTTAACCTGTAGTATCAATTTCATGTTCTTTACACCATTTTCTTAATGCTCTATCTTGTGCTTGTAATTCAAATTCATACCATTGATCAAGCAGGTCATTATTCTCAAGAAGGCTTTTAAACTTAGGGTATGCACCTCTTTTTCTAAAAAAAGACTTTATTTTTTCAGCTTCATCAGGAAGTTTTTCGTATGCAAAATCTATAGCCAGATACTTTCCCAAGCCTAGGAGGCTGTCCGAGAATAGAAAAACCTACTGCGGAAAAACCATTTTGGCCAGATTTTTCGTTCATTATCGTTAAATAACCCATTATTCGCCTCAAATGAACGAAAAATCTGACTCAAAATGGCTTCCCCTCGCTACGGTTTCTATTCTCGGACAGCCTCCTAGTTCACTCTTATGGGGGATTTCAATATATTTCTCATCATCAAGATCATCGGGTAATTCTTCAAAATTATCACCCATATCAGTATGCCAAACTATTTTCCCTGTTTTTTTATTCAAGTAAGCCTGGTTTTTACCAATTGGAGCTGCGCTAACATAATCAAATCCACTAATAATACTTTCTAAATCAACTGACATAATTACCCAACCCAAACCCTGGCATTTCTAAACATTCTTAACCACGCGGCATCTTCATTCCAGTCATCTGGATGCCATGAGTTTTGTTGGGTTCTAAAACAACGTTCCGGATGTGGCATCATAATGGTGAAGCGTCCATCGTTTGTGGTTAAGCCTGTTATCCCATCGGGTGAACCATTTGGATTAGCAGGGAAGTCTGTAGTGATTTTGCCATAATTATCGACATAACTCAGCATAACTTGTGCCTCAGCCATGTTTGTTGATTGACTAAATTCCACACGTCCTTCACCATGTGCAATAACAACAGGTAATAGTGAGCCTTCCATTTCCGTCATTAAAATAGAAGGGGATGGTTGAATTTTAACCATTGTCACTCTAGCTTCAAACTGCTCAGAATCATTACGCTTAAATTCTGGCCAGTGTTCTGCTCCGGGAATAATATCTTTTAACCCCGACATCATTTGGCAACCATTACAAACACCTAAACCAAAAGTATCTTGTCGTTTAAAAAAATCTGCAAATTCTTCTCTGGCTTTGGGATTAAATAAGATTGATTTTGCCCAGCCGCCTCCTGCACCTAGTACATCACCATAAGAAAAACCGCCGCAAGCGGCTAATCCAATAAAATCTTTCAATGTTACTCTGCCATGAATAATGTCACTCATGTGTACGTCTATTGAGGTAAAACCAGCCCGATCAAATGCCGCTGCCATTTCTACATGTCCGTTAACCCCTTGCTCTCTTAATATCGCTACTTTAGGGCGTATTGCATTAACAAATGGAGCAACCACATTGTCATTCACATCAAAACTTAATGAGGCTGATAAACCTGGGTCTTTATCGTCTACAATCGAATTAAACTGTTGTTTTGCGCAATCAGGATTGTCACGTAAGGCCTGCATTTTATAACTGACTTCAGACCATGTTTTTTGTAGATTAGCTCGTGTTTCTGAGTAAATTTCTTTACCTTGGTAAGTGATATTTAATTGTTGCTGATCACCCATTACCCAACCGATTAAATGTGTACAAGAGTCTAATTCTGCATTATTTAATAAATGAAACACTTCATCAGTATCTGATTGTTTAACTTGAATTACTGCACCTAACTCTTCATTAAATAAAGCAGCGAGTACATCATTGTTAATGTCGACCAGGGTATCCAGTTCAATTTCTACCCCTCTACGCCCAGCAAAGACCATTTCTGCAATGGTTGCTAATAATCCACCATCTGAGCGATCATGATAAGCCAGTAATTTTTCTTCACTATTAAGCTGCTGAATGGCATTGAAGAATTTTTTAAATAATTCCACATCATCTAAATCAGGAGCTTCATTACCTAATTGATTGTATGTTTGTGCTAATACAGAACCGCCTAAACGATTTTTTCCTGCGCCTAAATCTAACAAGATTAAAACACTGTCTTCATCTTTCAATTGCGGTGTTAATGTTTTTGTGACATCAACAACAGGGGCGAATGAGGTGATAATTAATGATAACGGTGAAGCCATCACTTTGTCTTTGCCATCTTCATTCCAAACAGTTTTCATGGATAAAGAATCTTTACCGACTGGGATAGCAATACCTAAAGCAGGACAAATATCCATACCCACGGTTTTTACCGTATCAAATAAAGCCGCATCTTCGCCTTCACTTCCTGATGCAGCCATCCAGTTGGCTGATATTTTGACTTTATTTAGTGATTCAATTCTTGCTGCTGCAAGATTGGTTAATGATTCTGCAATTGCCATACGCCCTGATGCGGGCGCATCAATAATAGCTAAGGGTGTGCGCTCACCCATTGCCATCGCTTCACCTGTTAAGGAATGAAAACCAGATGCCGTTACTGCAACATCGGCAACAGGTATTTGCCAAGGGCCAACCATTTGATCTCGAGCCACTAAACCGGTAACAGAACGATCACCAATATGAATTAAAAAACTTTTGTCAGCAACTGCCGGGAAGGCCAAGGTACGATTAATCGCTTCAGGTAATTCAATTGACGATGTATCCAAGTCTTTTAAATCTTTATTAATGTGCTTTACATCTTTATGGATTTTGGGTGACTTACCAAATAATACTGACATAGGAATATCAACGGGATTACCGCCTAACCATTTATCACTCAGAGTTAAATGTTCTGCATCAGTAGCTTTGCCAATCACTGCATATAAACAATGTTCACGCTGACAAAAAGATTCGAATAGCTCTAAAGATTCAGGAGCAATAGCAACCACATAGCGCTCTTGAGCTTCATTACACCAAATTTGCATCGGTGACATGCCTTTGTCAGCATTATTCACCTCACGTAAATTAAATTTCCCACCTCTATCACAATCATGAATAATTTCTGGTACGGCATTAGATAAGCCACCCGCACCAATATCATGAATCGAAATAATAGGCGTATCATGTCCCATTGCATTACAGTGATTAATCACTTCCTGGCAACGACGCTCCATTTCCGGGTTTTCACGTTGTACCGAAGCAAAATCTAATTCCGCCGCACTTTCACCTGATGTTTGTGATGATGCTGCACTACCGCCCAAACCAATTAACATGGCAGGGCCACCCAGTATAATGATCAGCGAACCTGCTGGAATTTTATGTTTATCAACCAGCATAGGACGAATATTACCCATACCACCAGCGATCATAATCGGCTTGTGATAACCCCGGAAATAATTTTCTTTGCCTGTTTCTTCTGCTTGCTCAAAACTGCGGAAATAACCAGCAATATTAGGACGGCCAAATTCGTTATTAAATGCAGCGCCTCCAATTGGCCCTTCCAGCATAATGTCTAAAGCAGAAGAAATACGCTCTGGTTTGCCATTGTCTTGCTCCCAGGGTTGTTCAAAACCTGGGATTTTTAGATGAGATACAGTAAAACCTGTTAAACCTGCTTTGGTTGCAGAGCCTCTGCCTGTAGCACCTTCATCACGAATTTCACCGCCCGAACCAGTAGCCGCACCAGCATGAGGAGAAATGGCAGTTGGGTGATTATGTGTTTCCACTTTCATCAATAAATGGGCATCTTCTTCCGTGTAGCTATACTCACCTGTTTGTGGATTGCGGATAAAAACATCTGCTTTAGAACCTTCTGCAACCGATGCATTATCACTGTATGCCGATAAGATACCTTGTGGATTTTTATCTGCGGTATTGCGAATCATACCAAACAGTGATTTAGCTTGTGCTTCACCATCAATCGTCCAACTGGCATTAAAGATTTTATGTCGACAATGTTCTGAGTTTGCTTGAGCAAACATCATTAACTCAACATCGGATGGATTTCTACCTAATTCTGTAAAACTATCGGTTAAATAAGCAATTTCATCACTAGATAAGGCTAAACCTAAATTTATATTGGCTTTATCAAGCGCATCACGTCCTTGCTCCATCACTGAGACTGTTAATAAAGGTTTTGGCTCATGTTGTGCAAATAAATCTAACTCTTGCTCATTAGCAAAAATACTTTGCACCATTCGGTCATGAATTAAAGTATGAATTTGAGCCGTTACCTCATCAGTCAAATCGCTATTACTAGAAATAACATACTCAATACCACGCTCAATGCGTTTAACCTCAGTTAATCCACATCGTTCAGCAATTTCTGTGGCTTTACTCGACCAAGGCGAGATAGTTCCAGGTCTTGGAACAACAAGAAAAGTTTTACCTTGTACATTTTTTGACGGATTAACATAACCATAGGAAAGCAATCGCTCAAGCATTTCACTCTGTTTTTTAGACACCTTTGAATCGGCATCAATAAAATGAACAAAGCGGGCTGATACATCATTAATAGTCGCGTCAGTCTGCTTTAACTGGGTTAATAATTGATTTAAACGATAGTCTGAAAGAGCTGATGTTCCGAGGGTTTTTTGCATGAGTTAATTGGGTAAATATAAAATTGTATGGGTAATTACTATTTTTTGAATAAATTCTGCTCTTTCTTTTTTTTCAATTAGTAAAATAACTCAATCACTAAAAACATCATTAAAAAATGCTTCTTTGTTTAGACTGTTTTGCCACATTTTATGATGCGTTAATGAATCTTCGCGTTTACGATGTGGTATGGATAAAAACGGCTTGCTTCAACTGGACCAAATTCTCTCATTAATACTTGAACAGCTTTTTTTATTAATTGCTCTTCACTCATCACAATATGTTCACTCTTGAATAACAAAATCATAAGCGGTTGATTTTGTTATTCTCTAATTGGTGGACGTAAACGGCCTAATTCGCTACTCAGCGTATTTGACTCTGCTCTTAAGCCCTCTCGGCAATTGCTCCTGCATTGCTCTACTCACCTACATCCGTGTAGGCATCCAGCAAGAGAGGGCTTAAGAGCTGTATCAGTCATTTCATGCTGAGTAGTTACCTAATTTTTAATATATTTTAAAAATACTATTTTGCACTTGCTAAATCAGCTTTGATAGTTTCATATAATAAATTAAGCAACTTTAAAGCTTCATCTGTGAATAATGGCTTATCTTCACTATCCAGTATAATAACTTCAGTTACAGCCCCATTTTCAGCTAATTTTATTCTATATTCCTGTTCTTTTGCTGGGTCAGCCGCAAAGATAAAGACGACTTCATCCCATAATGAGCCATCTTCTACTTTTTTAAAGTCTGGGTCGTATTGGATATAATAAACATTATCTGATTTATTTCTATTGGTAATTTCAATAGTATTTCGACTCAATGCTTTACCAACAGCACGCCAGGATCGTTCTAAGCTACTAGCAATTTGTATCCGTGTTGCACCACCAGAATACTCGGCCAAGGTAACTTTTATATCCTGATTATCTACATTATTTTGAGAGTATGAAGATTGCTTGCCCACGCTTTTCTGTTTATTCTGAGTATCCCATGCTGATAAGTCTGTCGGGATGATTAAAGCTGGAATTTCTTTGGTGAATTGATAATCTTTTTCTTTATCAGGAAAAAAGTTATAGCCACATGCTGAAAGGTTTAAACATAAAAAAAACCCCAGTAATTTAATTTTCATTTAAATTACTTCAGCTTGACGCATTGCATTACGCACAGTGTCAAAACAGTCTTCGGTCAGCCAGGTTAAAGGTAATCTAATACCCTTATTCATTAAACCCATTTCTGCAACCGCCCATTTAACGGGGATAGGATTTGATTGAATAAATAGATGTTGATGTAGCCCTTGTAATTTTACGTCAATAGCTTCCGCTGTTGATTTATCGCCACTAATGGCTGCTGTGATCATTTTATGCACTAATTTTGGTGCAACATTTCCAGTCACTGTAATTGTGCCATTACCACCTAATGAACAAAATTCACGGCTAGTAGCATCATCACCTGAATAAATAGCAAAATCAATTCCGCATAAGTCGCGAATCTGTTTTACTCTATCTAATTCGCCTGTTGCTTCTTTAACACCGACTATATTGCTAATTGCTGATAATCGGCCAATAGTTTCAGGCAACATATCACACGCTGTACGCCCAGGAACATTGTATAAAATTTGTGGAATATCAACCGCTTCTGCAATCGCCTTATAATGTAAAAAAAGACCTTGCTGGGTGGGTTTGTTGTAATACGGGGTAACCAATAAACAGGCATCTGCACCTGCCTCTTTTGCACGTTGTGTTAATAAAACAGCCTCTGTTGTTGAATTTGCCCCTGTTCCTGCAATAACTGGAATTCTACCTGCGGCATAATTAACGACTTGCTTGATCACATCACAATGTTCATTCTCATCAAGTGTCGCGGATTCACCCGTTGTGCCCATTGCAACAATAGCATCAGTTCCCTGTTCTATATGAAATTCAATCAATTTTTTCAGGCTGTCCTTATCCACCGCACCTTCGTTATCCATGGGGGTCACTAAAGCAACGATACTACTTTGAATCATGAAATCTTCTCGTCCAAAAATACTAAAAACGGTTATTATAACAGTTTATTAGTCAATAAAATGAAGTTTGACTCACTCTGTTAGCAAGTCAATTCTACCAATGTAATATCGTCAAATTGCTTAGCTTGTCCCCGAAACTGGTTAACTGTACGACTAAGAAAATCTATGTCTGAATGACTGGCATATAATTCACTAATTGCCAGCTCTAGCCGCTTTTGAGAAAACTCCTCACCCTCACTATTATGTGCTTCAGTTATACCATCAGAAAATGCATAAATACGATCACCTTTCTCTATATCATAGATTTTAACTGGTTTAAAGTCTTGTTTAAGAATTCCAAGTGCAAGAAAATCAGAAGGTACTCTTTGTCGTAACTCTGATTGCTGATATATCAAAATATCTAACATTCCACAGTTTAACAACGATAAAGATTGACCATCAGGACATAACTCAATAAAAATAGCAGCTAAAAATAAGCTTGTTGGCATTTTTACTAATAATTGTTTGTTAATTTCAAGTGTAATATCCTGTATTTTGAAGCCCTTGGCTGTCATGGTATAAAAAATATCATAAACTGTTGGTCCTGCAACGGCTGCCGTCAAGCCATGTCCTGTAAAGTCGCCTAAAAAAACATGCCGTGTGCCATCAGGGGTACTGGCTGACAACAAAATGTCTCCAGATGTTTTTTCTACTGGCACTTCCAGGCACCTGATATTTTTCCCTTCAAATGATTTGGAGGATCGCATTTTCAAAATAATATTTTCTATGGTTTCACGCTCAAAATTTAACACATCTTGTGCCTTGTTTAACTCACTTTGCAATTCCAACATACGTAAACCGACTTGTAATCGCGCATGTAGTTCTGCATTAGCAAAAGGTTTAACAATATAATCATTTGCGCCCGCTTCTAACCCAGCGACCATATCATTAATACCACCTCGTGCAGTTAACAAAATAATAAAAACAGGTCTTTTTGTTATTTGTTGCCTGATACGTCGACACAAACCCAAACCATCTAATCGAGGCATTTCCCAATCAATTAATAATAACAATGGATCATCAGTGTCTTGCAAAACCTGCCATGCTTCCTCCCCATCTTCTGTCAAGATAACTTCATAGCCCCATTTTTGAGTAATACCACCGAGCAGTGTACGAGAAATCAACTCATCCTCAGCAATCAATAATTTCATAAATATTTTTCTTTTTATAATTTTTAACTGTAATTAATGACTCTTTCAACTTAGGAAATTGTTTTTTAATCTCATCTTCATCCTTTGCTCCTCCATTTATTAGGACTTATACATTTGAACCTAGATATAAGCTAATTCCCTTTATCTTAATGTACCAAGCTATTGTTTTCTCAATATTCAGCATCCTGAATTGAGTAGATAGGCTTACGAAAAAAACCTTAACTTTAGCACCAACAAGACCCATTTAAAATTACTGCAAAATCAAAAATCATATTATCTCTTGATTTAATCTAGTACTCAATATTGTATTGACGGGTTCTTACTCTTAAGCACTCTCCTGCTGGAGATGACTTAAGAGCCAATGTGCTTTTTACTCGCCATTACAACATTAACGCACTACTAGTACTCTGGCAACA
>JAGLUC010000124.1 GCA_023134955.1 Methylococcales bacterium
AAAAGCTATCAGATTGTAGCCACTAAAGGAACAGCAGCAGTTATTAAACAAGCTGGTATTGCGTGTGAAACTGTTTATAAGGTTAATGAAGGGCGACCTAACACCGTGGACATGATCAAAAATGACCAAATTCAATTAATTATAAATAGCACTGAAGGTGTTAAGGCAATTAAAGATTCATTTACTATGCGTAGAGAAGCATTGCAGCATCATGTAACCTATTACACCACCATGGCAGGTGCAAAAGCGGCATGTTATGCACTAGGTGAGTTGGATGCAGGAAATGTAAATTGTTTGCAGGACTTGCATAAAAGTTTGCATTAATAGAACTGTCTTTAAGATAACATAGAAAGCAATATAGTAAACTTAGGAAGTGAGGCTTTAGCCTCGTCCGAGTCAAAGCGAAGATAAATTCTCACTTCCAATAGTATATTGCCTGGTGATTTATTCACCGTCACATATTAAAAAAGGCTGACTTATGTCAGCCTTTATCGTTTATTTGTCCTACAACAAGGACTAAAAAATAGGAGTTTAAGATGGATAAAGTACCTCTTACAGTTATAGGCGCTGATAAATTACAGAAGGAACTGGATGAATTAAAAAATGTAATCAGACCAAGAATTATTGCAGCAATTTCAGAAGCAAGAGCGCATGGTGACTTAAAAGAAAATGCAGAATATCATGCGGCAAAAGAACAGCAAAGTTTTACTGAAGGACGGATTGCTGATATTGAAGGCAAGCTATCTAATGCCCAAATTATTGATGTGACAACGGTAGATGCTGGGGGTAGGGTGGTTTTTGGAGCAACAGTAGAAATCGAAGATATTAATACAGAGGAAGTAGTGACGTATCAGATTGTCGGAGTTGATGAAGCGGATATTAAAGAAGGGCGAATCTCAGTGAGTTCACCGATAGCCAGATCTCTAATAGGAAAAGAGGTTGAAGATGTAGTCACTGTTAAAACACCTGGTGGTGATAAAGAGTTTGAAATTCTTTCGATTTTGTATGTATGACTAGAGCAGGCACTTAGTAAAAAATTTTTAACAAAAATTCACTCAATTTGTTCTTTTATTAACTCCTTATTAATTTTGCAACTAATTAAAATAATTGGAATCCAGGTCAATAAAATTGGCACTGATGATTTATATACTATATTTAATTTAGATTGTAATTAAAGAGGAAAAATATGCAATGTGCCTTGTGTCAAAGTGACAATTTTGAGATGGTTTCAAAGGATGATGCAAAATCATCAATGGAATTAATTGTATCGTTATGTGAGAAGTGTGGGTTAATTCAACAAACCCCTATTCCAACAGATGAAGAGTTGAGGGAGTACTATTCAAAAGATTACCGTGTTGACTACAAACAATCATACTCTCCAAAACCAAAGCATGTTCTTCGAGCCTCAAGAACAGCCATGCAACGCATTAATTTTTTAACAGATTCAGGTGTTTCTACTGGAACACTTCTTGATATTGGCGCAGGAGGTGGTGAATTTACTTACCTTTCTGGTAAAGCGGGTTTTGAGTCTAGAGGTATTGAACCTAATATTGGATATTCAGAATATGCCAGAAATGAATACAATTGTAATATTGAGACTGGTGAGCTTGATGATATAGAAGGTAAGTATGATGTTGTGACAATTTTTCATGTTCTTGAACATCTTCCTTCTCCCATTGAAGCATTTAAAAAACTTTATCAGTTGATGGCAGAAAAAGGTACATTATTAGTTGAGGTGCCTTGGATTGAAACTAACGATGCATCGCCACACAGCACTTATTTTAAAGCACATATTAGCTATTTTAGTGTTGCTACGTTAAGTTCTTGTGCCAGCCAATATTTTGATGTGATTAATGTTGATACTTCTTCAAATTTAAAAATGTTATTTAAGGCTAAAAAAACACCTTTAGCCCTTGAATATCCTAATGCGCCTTCCGTTAATGCCGTTAAACTCAGAATTAAACAAAAAGGCTGGGTTGAGTATCTGTTTAATGGAAAAGGTATATTAAAACCCTTAAGAAAATTAGCTCAAATGGTTATAGAAAATCGGGTTAGAAATCTTACAGGTAAAGAAATTGTTGATAATTATTTTTTAAAAAGTAATATCAACTAAGAAAACGCCTAATACACCGCTAAGGTGTAAAATGGTTTAAATTCTAATTTTAAACAACCAATTTATGTCATTTAAACAAAGCGATAAACAGAGGCTTATCACTCTACCGCAATATATTTTACCTCATCACTTTTTGTCTAAAATAATGAGCTTTTTCACTCATTGTGAAAACAAGATTTGGAAAAATTTGATGATCAATAACATTGCTCGGATTTATGGTATTAATAGCAAAGAAGCCGCTTCCGAAGATCTTAATGACTATCCCAGTTTTAATCATTATTTTACCCGCGCACTTAAATCAGGTGTTCGCCCCATCACTGACTTAACCAATGGTATTGCCAGTCCTGCCGATGGTGTAGTTAGCCAGGCAGGTGCAATTAAACAAGGCGATATATTTCAAGCCAAAGGTAAAAGCTTTACCGCGACTGAATTATTAGGCGGCGATAGTGAGCGTGCCACCCCTTTTAATGAAGGGGTTTTTACCACAATTTACCTGTCACCGAAAGACTATCACCGTTTACATATGCCAATTGATGGCACATTAAAGCAAATGATACATATTCCTGGACGGTTATTTAGTGTCAATAAAACTACGGCTAATTCTGTGCCTGGTTTGTTTGCCAGAAATGAGCGAGTCGCCTGTATTTTTGATACAGAAGCAGGGCCAATGGCACTGATATTAGTAGGTGCTATTTTTGTTTCTAGTGTTGAAACAGTGTGGGAAGGCGTAGTTACACCCCCCAGTGTTTCAGAGGTGAGAACCTGGAATTATGATAAAGATGCCCCGACACTTAAAAAAGGTGAGGAAATGGGACGCTTTAATATGGGCTCAACTATTATCGTATTATTTGGCAAAGACATGGCGCAATGGGAACAGAGCCTAGTTGAAGATAAAGCCGTTCAAATGGGCGAGTTGATTGGTAAGATTTAATCGGATTTTATTGTTATAGAATGTGCTTTTATTTTTAGAGTCATTAAAAAGTGATTAATTTGGGGGCGTTAATATGGGCATTCGGGTTTTTGTTGTTAGTATTTATTATGAGTGGATGTGAAAATACGGAAGGTCAGTTACAGGCATGATAAGAAGCATCATGAACAACGAACGAAGCCAATGAAACAATTGAGACTGGATAGCCTGAGTCAATCGCTTAAACAAAGAATTAGAAGGCAATTAAGCGATTGATAGGTAAAAACCTAGTTATAAAACTAAGTTTTTAATTTCTCCTGCCAAGCTAAAACCTTTTGTTTTAAATCGTCAATATTAATGGTGGTTAAATTTCGGTTTTTTAATAATTGCTTGCCAGCCACCCACACGTCGGTGACTTGTTGGCGATTTACGGCATAGACAATTTGTGAGACAGGATCAAATAAGGGCTGGGTTTCTAGTTGATCTAAATTAATAGCGATTACATCTGCGGCTTTGCCTATGGATAAGGAGCCTGTGGTGTCTTCAATGCCTAAGGCTTTTGCGCCATTAATAGTTGCCATTTTTAATGCAGTCATTGCTGGTACTACGCTGGGATCCTTGGCAACCCCTTTGGC
>JAGLUC010000125.1 GCA_023134955.1 Methylococcales bacterium
CCAACCCTCCCCAGCAAGGGAGGGCGTATCCGTTTCAGTTACTAATTTTAGATATTCCAACAGACTCACGTATTTCCTGCATAAAAGGTATGCTAATTTTACGTGCCTTTATTGCACCTTCTTGTAACTGCTCCTCAATATGTTCTGGTGCTTCTATTAATGCCTGATAGCGCTCTCTGGCAGGTGCTATTTCTTCATTAATCTTCTCAAATAAAACTTTTTTCATTTCACCCCAAGCAATACCTTCCGCATATCGTTGTTCAATATCAGCAACTTCTGCTTCATTAGCAAAGGCTTTATAAATACCAAATAAAGTACAGCCATCCGTTTCTTTTGGCTCCCCAGGCTCTAATGAATTTGTTTTTATTTTATTAATGAGCTTTTTAAATTTTTTCTCAGTTTCAAACAAGGGGATAGTGTTGTTATAACTCTTACTCATTTTACGACCATCTAAACCTAATATCGTGGCTGCATTTTCAGCAACAACTGCTTCAGGAATAGTAAAATGTTCACCATAAATATGATTAAAACGCGAGGCAATATCACGCGCCATTTCAATATGCTGAATCTGATCCTTACCCACGGGTACTTTATTAGCATTAAACATCAACATATCGGCAGCCATTAAAATAGGGTAGCCAAACAAGCCCATATTAATACCTTTATCAGGATCATTACCTTCAATAGCTTCATTTTCAGCAACCGAAGCTTTATAAGCATGTGATCTATTCATTAAGCCTTTAGCTGTAACACAAGATAACATCCAGCACAACTCTGGTATTTCCGGTATATCTGATTGGCGATAAAACATCGCATTTGATGTATCCAGTCCTAAAGCCAGCCAGGTAGCTGCAATTTCTAAACTGGACTGGCGTACACGTTCTGGCTCTTGGCATTTAATCAAAGCATGATAATCAGCAAGAAAATAAAAAGGCTTCACATTATCATCTTTGCTTGCTTCAATGGCAGGACGAATCGCCCCTGCATAGTTGCCTAAATGAGGCGTACCTGTTGTTGTAATTCCCGTAAGGACAATTTTCTTACTCATATCATTACTCAATATTGCTAATTTTTACATACTTCTAAAAACCGATAGATTTTACACAAAAAGTTAGGAATAGCCAGTTATTAACACCAGCCAGGGTACGATTAAAAGTGAAGTAATACGCAGAACATATATTAAATTTTGGGGCACAGGCTTTAGCTTGCTCTGTTAATGCTAGAAAAAAACAGGCTAAAGCCTGCGCCTCCAGCGTATTAATCGGCTGTTTTTTCTTTGCATATATTGCAGGTTTAGTTATTTTATATTTTTACTTCACTTTTAATCACACCGCACCACCCAGGCAAATTTTAAGACTTTATTCACAAAAAGCTTAGGAA
>JAGLUC010000126.1 GCA_023134955.1 Methylococcales bacterium
GTAATTAGTTTTAGTCCATGCTAGGCACACTATCACCTGCCTCCAGCACTGCACCATTGCTATCTAAATGCTTAATAACATCTTCGTCACTAGCACCTTCTGCTGTCGCTTGCGCCCAGGTTAAGGTTTCTTCATCTAAATGCATCATTTCAAGTAAATCTTGCGCCCAGCCTTCTGTCTTTAAACGGGATAACATGCGCCATGACATCACCTGTACAGCAGCTATCTGACTCCACATACTATCGTTTAAACAACGCCAGTGATGTACATCAATTTTTTCAGGGTTTTCTATTTGTTGCCGACATGTTTCACAAATTAAAACACATTCATCAGCAGTTTCATTTGATGTGGGTGGAACTTCATAAACATTCAGGTTTTCAGTCGCCCTACATAGTTCACATTTTGATTCACTACGTGCTTGCAATTCTTTTTCTATAGTCATAGATTTAGTTTTGTTCAAAACAAACTATTATGTCAAATTTAATGGTTTATTGAGCCTTAAAATTCAATCACCTTTGTTTATGACAAAAAATATACGGAAATGGAATTAATCTATGATGCTAATTCACTAATGAAAACTTTTACCTGGAGCCATTAATTCAAATATGTCGGTAAACTCTTCATCAGCTTGTTTTTTGACAGCGAGTATTTGCTCAGTATCTAACCTGATAATAGATAACCCTTCATTAGAAAGCTCAATTAACAGTTTATCAACAGAGTCATATTGTTGAGATATATCCGTTAGTCGCGATGCTAAATATAATAAATACGCATCCAGTTTATGTGCTTGAGCCAAGTCTGGGTTCAGATAACAAGCTACCGCTTCATATAAGGACTCAGGCAATCCCCATGACTTAATCAATGCCGCACCCACGTCGGCATGAGTAAAGCCAATAATTTCCTGTTCCAGTCCGCCCACTAACCGTCGATCATTATTTGCCGACAATAAAACATCTCGTGATTTTTCAGGTAATTTACTATAAAGAATTAACGAGCCTATATCATGTAACAACCCTGTCATAAACAGTCGTTCAGAATGTAATACCGCAGTTTTTTTAGCCAGTAATTTTGCAATTATGCCAGTATGAACACAGCGTAACCAATAATCAGTCATATTTACTAATTCGCTGGGTATATTACTAAATTTATCAATAACTGTTGTGGCAAGAACCAGAGCGTGTAAATCTTCGGTACCGATGATGGTGATGGCTCTGGAAATGGTATCAATACGGGCTTGAAAACCATAAAATGAACTATTAACCACTTTTAATAAGCGAGCACTTAGACCAGGATCTATACTAATCACTTTTCCCATGTCAGAGGCAGTGAACCTGGGGTCATTTATCATTTCAGCTATTTGAAAATAAATATCTGGAAGAGAAAATAATTTAAATGAATCTTTAATTAAAAGTTGTGGGCTTAATTCATTCACATTGCCCTCTACAAACTTTTATAAATCTTTAAAACCTTACGCACATAGTCCTTTGTTTCCGGGTAAGGAGGAATAGAGTTATCATACTTTTTGACTGCCCCTTCCCCTGCATTATAGCTAGCTAAAACCAGCTTAATATTAGAGTTAAACATTTTTAACAAATCTTTAATATAATGTGAGCCACCATCAATATTCTGGCTGGCATTGTTGCGATCACCTACACCATATCGCTTTGCCGTTGCAGGCATTAATTGCATTAAACCTACCGCACCTGCCGATGAAATTGCTTTTACGTCATAAGCAGATTCTGTTTGAATCACAGCATGAAGTAATTTCTCATCAAGCTTATATTTAACCGCTGCTTTGGCAATTAATGGCGCGTATTTTCGCTTATTCTTTGCCATTCTTTTAAATGCCGTAGCATAACCTTTAGGTCTGGTGCGGATAATTCGTTTATATTTAAGTCCCTTTATAGGTTCATCAGTGTAATAAACCCGACCATCATCGGCTATACGCTTATAAACATCAGCATTTACATGGCTGGAAAACAAGAGGATTAATAAAACACAATTAAACCTTAACATTGGGTTTAATCTCTTTTTACTTTCAGTACATTAATTAAACTAGCAGCTTTTATCGCCTTTTCTTTAGCCTCTTCTACTGTACTAGACGTTGCAACAGCCACGCCCATACGCCTGGTAACAAAAGCCTCAGGCTTTGCAAATAAGCGAACATCTACATCAGGGTCAGTTAACGCTTGTTCTAAACCTGTGTACTCAACCTGTTCTGCATCAACTCCGCCCAAAATAACGGC
Organism: Methylococcales bacterium; assembly: GCA_023134955.1. Lineage (GTDB taxonomy): Bacteria > Pseudomonadota > Gammaproteobacteria > Methylococcales > Methylomonadaceae > QPIN01. Next base: position 2,247 of record JAGLUC010000126.1, read on the forward strand.
ACTTGCACCCGTTCTATCAAGTGCTGTAGAAACGGGTAAGCCCAAAATTGCTCTGGCATGTAGATCAAATTCAGATTGTCTCTGAGTTATCATCGTGACCATCCCAGTATCATGAGGTCTGGGACTTACCTCACTAAACCAGACATTATCTCCTTGAATAAATAGCTCAACACCAAACAAACCTAAGCCACCTATATTGTTTGTCACCTTATAGGCAATACCCTGAGAATTCTGTAATGCTGCCTCTGTCATGGCTTGTGGTTGCCAGCTTTCTCGGTAATCACCGTGTTCTTGTCGATGACCGATAGGGGCGCAAAAGTGGGTCTCAACTTCTCCCTGTTGATTTAAAGCACGAACGGTTAAAAGTGTAATTTCATAATCAAAATTAATCGCACCTTCAACAATCACTTTACCTGTATCTGTACGTCCGCCTGATTTAGCATAGTCCCATGCTGCTTCAAGTTGATCAGCAGTTTTGACCATAGACTGACCTTTACCAGAAGAAGACATGGTCGGTTTAACAAAACAGGGGTATCCAATTCCTGCATCAACTGCTGTTTTTAACTCAGTAAAGGTTTCGGCAAAGGCATAACTAGAAGTTGGCACACCGACTTCTTCGGCTGCCATAGTGCGAATGCCTTCACGATTCATGGTTAATTGAACAGCTCTTGCATTGGGAATGACTTGAGAAAGACCTATTGCTTCAATTTCAGCTAATGCATCTGTGGCAATCGCTTCAATTTCTGGAATAATAAAATCGGGCTTTTCTTTTGCTATTAATTGCTTGACTGCCTCAGCATCCGTCATATCAATCACATAATTACGTTGTGCAATATGTTGTGCAGGTGCATTTTGATAGCGATCTACAGCAATAACCTCAACACCATAACGCTGCAAAGAAATAGCAATTTCTTTACCTAATTCACCGCTACCCAATAATAATGCTTTTGTTGCGCTTTGAGTCAACGCAGTGCCTATTTTCATTTTATTCCTACGATTTTTTTTACAAAGATTTTTAAGTTAATCCAATCCCAATAAATAACAATGCCAGCAATATTGGGACGTGCATCTTTAATCCGCTTTGCAAAAAGCAGGCTAAAGCACTGCGCCCCTTATCAATTGGCTTAAAATTCAAGCCCACTTTAGCCTCACTAATATTACAAGCTTAGTTGAATAACTTATTAAATAAAGGGTTACTCTAAATAAAGCTATTTTATTTTGAATCAGCCAGATAGCTATCAATATCTTCTTTGGAAAAGCCAATTTTCTTGGCTACCCGGTCAGCATGGCTTACTCTGGAGATGCCTTTTATTAGTTTAAAAGTAGGTTGATCTTTGGCAAATTCGACTTGTTTAGTCAGACAAAGCTTCTTGTCAGCAAAAACATCCACTAACTGGTGATTATGGGTAATTAATATAGTGTTACATCCTTTTCTATAAAAGCCATCAAGTACATTGCTTGAAGACTCCATTTTTTCTTCAAATGTAGTGCCTTCCGATAGCTCATCAAGTACCACCAGACTTTTAGCCGTGGATGCCAAAAAAACATCTTTGGTTCGTTTTAATTCCGTACCAAATCGCCCTTCTCCATCATCAAGATGGCTGATTTCTGGGGCTTGGTAAAACACTTTATCTGCAACGCTTAAAGTTGCAGCTTTTGCAGGTACATAGCAACCGGCTTGTGCCAATATTTGCACTTGAGTAATGGTTTTACAAAAAGCAGTTTTACCGCCACTGTTTGGCCCTGTCACAAAAACTAACTTGTCCTTTTTTAAGCTAAAGTCATTACCGACATAAGTTTCATTTTGCATCCCTAAAACCGGGTTTTTAACGTCTGTTAAATTAATAACATGCTTCTTACTCTCAATCATTGAAGGAAGCACCATATCACTACCATATTTTTTAGAAAATCTGATAAAACATAGTAGCTCATCCAATTGACCAAAAGCATCCAGTGCATCACCTAATTGTTGTGAGTTCTTAAATTCGTTTCTTAAGGGAATAATGCAATTATCTCTGTCGTAACAGCCAATAATTGGGAAATATATCAATGAAAAAGGGATTAAAAACATGCCCCACATAGCAACTCCACCTCTGGAGCTACCCAGCATACCCTCAGGAATAAACTGTATTGCCAGCCAAATAAAGGAAAAAACCAAGGCAATCAGCAAAGGTTTAAAAATACTGGGTTTAAAAATAGTGGCAGGTACAAAAGAACCTTTACGCTGTTCTTTGCATTTAAGTCCGCGTTCTGTATTGTAAACAGGACCTACCATTAAAGAGTAAATTCGATCCTCTGAAAAAGCAGTTATTTTGCTGAATATTTCTTTCAAATAAGGGCTTGTAGGCATATCTGATGAATAGATTGACTCAACCAGGTTTCGCATAAAGCGAATACCCTGACGATATTGCTTGTAGCCATAGCCTTCAATTTGATGACCTTCTCTTGCTGTGCCCATAGCACCAAGAAATGCACCAAAAAGTAACACATATAAAGAATTCTCTTGTTTAGCAAGCTTGCTCACAATTTGCTCTAAATTATCTCTGATGGTAGCGTTACTATTAATCTCTGTAATAGCCTGTTGTTTAGCATTGATACGCTCAATTGAGTCAGAAGGCTGGGTTAAAGATCGGTATAAAACGGACTGTCCTGCAATACTGCTGGCTTGGTTAACAGAATCAAACAACTGCTCAATTTCAATAGTATTAAATGCCGCCTGGTCAACTACCCCTTCACCAGTTTCTAAAGGCCTGGTAGATTTAATATCAGGCCAGCTATTATTCCAGCTTTGTAAAATATTCTGTTTCATCGTGAAGATCTCTTTTTACCCAATATTCCAAAGACTATAATGGCAGAAACTACAATACCCGACATATAAATATCCTGCTGATTAGCACCTAATAAATAGGCAGTTCCACTACCAATCCCCATACCAACACCGGTATAAGCCAGGCTACGCATCAGGCGACAATATGGACAGTTTTCATAATAACCTTTCATGTCTTTTCTCCTGTAGGATCTCGCATAGAAATAAGTTATCAGAGTTATTTTATGCGTGTTCCTTGATTAATGCCACCACAGTTTCAACATGTTTAGCCGAATCATTAAGCGCAGGAATATAATGATAAGACTCTCCACCTGCCGCTAAAAAAATTTGTTTATTGACAATTTCAATTTCTTCTAATGTTTCCAGACAATCAACCGCAAACCCAGGACAAATAACATCAACTTTTTTTATCCCTTGTCCTGGTAATGCTTGTAAAGCTTCGACACAATAGGGCTGCAACCATTTTGCTTTACCAAAGCGAGATTGAAAAACAACCTTCCATTGCTGTTGCGATAAGGATAATTTCTCTGCAATCAATTCAGCACTGCGATGGCATTGATCAAAATAAGGTTCCCCCCATTCCGTCAACTTTTCTGGCAAACCATGAAAAGACATTAACAACAGCTCACTTTGTCCCGTTTCTTGCCATTGCTTTTCAACCGAGTCCGCAATAGCAGCAATATAATAATCATTTTGATGATAATCACTGACAAATTGAATGCCTGGAATATGCCACCACTTAGATAAACACCTTGCAACTTCGTCATAGACAGAAGCCGTGGTAGTTGAAGAATACTGCGGATATAAAGGAATAACAATTAGCTGATCAATCTGCTGTATTTTATAATATTCTAATTGCTTGGCAATTAAGGGCTTACCATAACGCATAGCTGCATCAATTAAATAAGTTTCACCCTCAAATTGACTAGCCACCTTATCCGCTAATTGTTGCGTCAAAAAAGTTAGAGGCGAGCCTTTATCCTGCCAGATTTTTTTATAGGCATTAGTTAATTTTCTAGGTCGAAAAGGTAAAATAAAGTAATGCAGGATTAGCCACCAAATAAATCGTGGCAAATTAACAACTCGTGGATCCCAAAGAAATGATTTAAGATACCGCCTGATGGCAGATGTCGTAGGTGCATCTGGTGAACCCAGATTAACCAATAGCACCCCTGTTTTATTTGATTTTGTGCTTTCACGCACCATAATTATTTAGAATTTCTATTAATAAGGTTCAAAAATTCCAGACGAGTACTGCGATCTTCTCTAAAAATCCCAGTCATCACTGAAGTCATCATGACAGAGTTTTGTTTTTCAACACCTCGCATCATCATACACAGGTGTTTAGCTTCAACAACTACCGCAACACCTTTTGCATTTACAGATAACTCGACAGCATCAGCAATTTGCTTGGTCAACTTTTCCTGAATTTGTAAACGTCTGGCATACATATCGACAATACGTGCCAATTTAGATAAGCCCAACACTTTTCCATCAGGAATATAAGCAATATGACATTTACCAATAAACGGTAATAAATGATGTTCACACAAAGAATACAATTCAATATCCTTTACGATAACCATGTCTTCAGTATCCGCTTCAAAAATAGCACCGTTTAAAACCTCTTCCAGTGTTTTTTGGTAACCATTATTTAAAAACCTAAAGGCTTTAGCAGCACGTTTAGGCGTATCGACCAAACCCTCTCGTGTTACATCTTCACCAATTTCAGTCATTATTTTGGAAAAAAATTCTTCCACTTACTTTTCTCCTTACCTTTAATCTGTAACTCAAAAATAACCCACTAGTATATCATAGATAAATACGCTTTAAAGCTTCTAATACAACCGACTCATCCGCACCTTTTTTAGTTGCATTTTCACTCAAATATCTACGCCATGCCCTAGCACCTGATACACCATGAAAAAGCCCTAAAATATGTCGCGTAATACTATGCAAACGACCACCATTATGTAAATGATCAATAATATAAGGCATTAAATCCATTACAATTTCATGCCGCGTTTTAATCGGTGCGGTTGAACCAAACAATTGTGCATCAACCTCAGCCAGCAAATAAGGATTATGATAAGCCTCCCTACCCATCATCACCCCGTCTACATGTTGCAAAATATTCAGACTACTCGCTAAAGATGTCACCCCACCATTCAACACTATCAGCAAATCAGCAAAGTCTTTTTTTAACCGATAAACCAGATCATAGCGTAAAGGTGGCACCTCTCTATTTTGTTTAGGTGACAAACCTTTTAACCAGGCTTTTCTTGCATGAACAATAAATGTTTTACACCCAGCATCAGCAATAATAGAGATAAAATCAACCAGTTCCTGATAAGAATCTTGCTCATCAATACCAATTCGGCACTTCACTGTCACAGGAATAGAAACCCGTTGTTGCATAGCACTCACGCATTCAGCCACCAAATCAGGTTCAGCCATTAAACATGCACCAAAACGACCATTCTGCACCCTGTCACTAGGACATCCCACATTCAAATTAACCTCATCATAGGCATACTCATCAATAATATTAGCACAACGAGCCAAATTAACAGGATCACTCCCCCCTAATTGAAAAGCAACTGGATTTTCAAATTTATTAAAATTCAAAAAACGATCTTGATCACCATGAAGAATAGCCCCAGTCGTCACCATCTCGGTATACAACAAAGCATTATGAGTAAGCAAACGATGAAAATAGCGACAATGCTTATCAGTCCAGTCCAGCATAGGGGCAACGCTGAAGGTATGATAATTCACATTTTCAATAACATTGTCTATTGGTTTTTTATTTTGCATAACTACAGTTGGTTAATTTCTTGGTTTTTATTAACTAAGGCAAAAAGAATTGTCTTTATCGAATTGATTATTTGGTTAATAAAATTGAGGGAAGATTGTATTTTGGCGATACAAATTTTCACATCTGCCAGTCTTCTAATCGTAGCCCTGTAATGCGC
>JAGLUC010000127.1 GCA_023134955.1 Methylococcales bacterium
CACTCATTTATAGGTCAAATAACCTTGCCACTCATTTATAGGTCAAATAACCTTGCCACTCTTTACAAAATAAAAATCTGTTTTCCCGTTTAAATAAACTGATTATTCTAATGCCTGACTTGCTCCTGAGTGTTCCTAAGTCATATTAAGGAGTGAGGATTTAATAAAATCCGAATTTTAACTTGCCTTTTGGCTCCACATGCAACCTATAAAAAAAGTTGCGTAGCTTGCTATGCGCCTATTTTTCTAGGTCACATGTGAAACCAAAATTCTGCGTCAAACTTTCGAATATTATTAAATCCTCATTCCTAATCATGCACGGTCTACCGCACAAAAGGTTCCATCATTATCCGACGATGGCAGCCGGTGTGGTTAGATTAGAAACGTCGATGACGTTTTTCCAGAAAACCCTGTTATACAAGGCATTCTGCAAAAATTTAATAGTTGGGGACAGTGTTAAAGCGTTAATAAAGACCACAAATGCGGCCTTTATTAAAAAAATACAACTAAAATGTAAAACCTTAAGCTGTAGCAGCCTCAGTATTTGTTTCAATCAGGGTAGAGTTGTCAGATTCTGATGTTTGCTCGGTCGCCACCTCCTTAGAAGGCGCAGTGTAAACAGTATCACCATCCACTTTGACCCAGCCAATATACAGTAAGCGAGCTTTTAAACTGATGCCTACTTCTCCTTTTTTCTTGCCGTTCTGGAAGATAAAAGTTTCAGAGTAAAGATCACCTATTTTAAAACCCATCAGAATTTTTTTGTTTTCCTGACACGCTTTATCTAAGCGTTTAATGATTTTTTCAGCTTCTGAACCACTGACACGGCAATCAAAATTAGTATACTCAACTGCATCGGCTGCACCGTGAAGTGCAGATATATTACATGCCCAGAATGGTTCACCACGCTTAACGGGCACTTCACGCACTCGATTAACATAGCCTACACCTCGTGTATGTAAGTCATAGTATTTTGTTTGATTATTTTCTGTTGAATTTGTAGCCATGATGTTTCTCCTTTGTAAATAAAAAAACCGGAAAAACACTGATTACCCGACGGGGAAAAGTTTTCCCGGTGGATTTGGTAAAATTGAATAATCTGAACTTTCGTTCAAAGCAGTGCATTTTGCCCGTAAAAAAATAAACGGAAAAATACGCTATTAGGATGTAGACATCCCAGTTGTTGAAGATATTACGATAAGAAAGTTGTCTTTGAATAGAATAATGTCTGTAACAGCTCCCACAGGAACTGGCTATCGGATAGTCAGACTCACGATAGCTAAAGGTATCACTGAAATGCAGTGATTACATGAAGAAACACATTTTAAGCATAAATGGATAGTTGCCACAAGAAAAAACCAAAACCTTGGTGAATTGCCTTTTTACTCACTAATGCTGCGCAAAATCAGCAAATAATTTATAAAACTGCACAAATGGCATACAATTAACAAAAACAACAGGAGACCTTTATGCCTACAACAGAAACTATCAAACAAGAACGTATGCACATTCGTCTTGATACCCTTTCAAAGCAGAAGCTTGAAAAGGCAGCTAGTTATAGTCATAAAAAATTATCTGAATTTGTGCTTTCTCAATCATTAGCAGCCGCTGAAACCATTATTACCAAACATAAACAGTTAACGCTTTCTAATAACGATTGGGATCTTTTTTTAACTGCTTTAGAAAACCCTCCTGCCAAAAATACGAAACTGAATGATGCAATTGCTCTACATGAAAAAGCAGTTGGTTGTTAATTATTCAACAAACTAATAGCTCCCGAACGAAGTACAGGCCATTTATGGATACTGTTCAATTTATATTTAGAACTAAAGTCTAATGAAAGTAATCCAAAAAATTTAAAAACATGTAAGCTCCCTAAATTAATCGCCTACTCCTTTTTGGAACTATCAATCAATTCAAAACATTGAGCAGGTGTATAAATGGGGATACCCTCAATATTTTTCATATCCGTTAAATCACGGTCACCACTTACTAGCATGGTCGCGTTAGCTTTAATAGCCACTTCCAAAAATTTATTATCATCAGGGTCTCTGCAAAGCTCTATTGCTCCACTAATTTCAACCCACTCCCCAATATTACTGAAATCAAGTAAAATTGACTTTCGTTTTTCTCTGGAAATATAGCGATCAAATTTAGGCCGCCAAAGTCTTGAATAAAACTCTTCAAAAGTTTCATCTGAGAAAACAATCTTACTGTGCAGGATAAAATACCTAACAATTTGAGCAGGTACACCTTTTGTAGAAAGCGCAGAACTAATCAACACATTGGTATCAATAACGACTGACTTAACTTTCATCAACTAACAGTTCTTGTAGTTTTTCTTCCGTTAAGCCTTTTTCCTCAGCTTCTTTTCCTGCATCATCTAATGAGTGCAATAAGCGATTAGCGTAAAAGCGCTTCATTGATTCATACTCATCTTCGGAGATCATAATGCCCACGGTACGACCACGCCGAGTGACTTTGACTGGCTCTCTTTGGGCTTTGTCGATAAACTCTCCAAAATGTGTTTTTGCTTCATTAGCTGTAAATACTTGCATCTTATACCCCGTGTTGTCTTATAAAAGGATAGTAGCACAAATTCACACCAAACGTTCGATTGGGTTGATTAAGCGCATTAATTTAAACAGTTTTCATCATTATGCTGAGGATTATTAACCCAATCACTGATCGGCTTTAATTCCATCCCCTGATAAGCATCATTTGCCAATATTTGTTGTGTTACTTCTGGCAAGGTCTGTTTGTTCAGCCAATGATTGTAGTTTTGTTCGTCGACAATAACAGGCATACGTTGATGAATGGGGCTCAGCAATTCATTGGCAGCTGTGGTGATAATGGTGCAACTATAAATCGTTTCCGTTTCGTGTTCCCAATATTCCCAAAGTCCTGCAAATGCAAAAAGTTTATGCTGTTGATGCGCGATGCAGTAGGCTTGTTTGCCCTGCTGTGTTTTTTGCCATTCATAAAAACCCGTGACAGGAATAAGGCAACGTCTTTGTCGATAAGCTGATTTAAACACTGGTTTTTCTGCCAGTGTTTCTGCCCTGGCATTGATGAGCTGGTGGCTGAATTTATTGTCTTTAGACCAATGTGGAATCAATCCCCAGTGTAAGTAAACAGCTTTATGACTGCCATCTTCTAATTGCACTATCGTCAGTATTTTTTGACCAGGCGGAATGTTGTAACTGGTCTCATAACGTGGCAATCGGTGCAATTGAAATGTTGTTATGATTTGTTCTGGAGGTGCTGTTAGGTTAAGTCAATGTTGGTACACCGACAACAGCAATTTTTGCAATCAAAGTTAGTCTGCTCTATTAATACAGATGCTATTCGTTCTGCTGATTCAACTGTGTTTTTCCCTGCTAGAAATATCAGTAAAATTGAAGTACCTTTGTTTTCCAGCAAAGTAGCGACAGAGTTTCCTTCACCTGCGGATGATTATATAGAAAAAAACTCTGGATTTACCCGATAAACAGCAAATTGTTTGCTCCCGAAGTTTTAAACGGCGGTTGACTGCATATTATGAATTAGCTGAAGCCTTGGCCAGCTTTTGTAGCCGTGCAGCTGAAAAATTGCGAAAACAACAGTTTGTCACAGGTTCCATTACTGTTTTTATTAGAACAGTAACTCTTATAACCCAAAAGAACCGCAATACCAGTGTTCTATTCAGACCTTACTTCATCAGTCTACCAATGAAAGCCGACAGATTATTGCTATTGCCAAACGCTTGTTAAAAGACATTTATAAAGTCGGTTATCGTTACCAGAAATGTGGTGTGCAATTAGGTCATATTCAGGCGACTTCTGTGCCGAGTCAAATGTAACCGTCAGATATACCCACCTA
>JAGLUC010000128.1 GCA_023134955.1 Methylococcales bacterium
GCCCATCCTACATAACTAGGAAAAAAAAGGTGATTTTGTTTTCTTGAGCATGTTTTATTATTTAAAGTGGTAGCTCTAACGCTGCTCTCTAAATTAGAGCCTAACGTAACATACTGATTTATTAATAATAAGCTGTTAAGTAAGTGCCATTCGTGCCTGACTCCTTTTCACTTACCTTTTCACTTTCTCCCCTTCAAAATCAAGTTAATAACCATTCAGATTCAATGGTATCTGCTGATCAGTCAGCACCACAGTCCCATTCAATAAAGTATTTCCCATTATGTATTTTCATAAAATTATCTTCACCTTTCAGCGCAATAAATGCTTCTGATGTTAAGTAAGGCGACACATCAAATAAGCCCACGCGGCCATCTTGGGCAAAGATACAGAGCTGATAATCAGCTTTAGGCTCTATTTTTGCAATTATCATTGATCCAGCCCTCTAATAGGAAAAGGTTTTTGACCATTAACTGCGCTCCCAATCAGCATTCAAATCATCATGATGAATCTCAACCCAAGCGACAACTAACTTGTGCGTCTTGGGTGGTAGGTTTCCAGAAAGTAACTTACCATCCTCAATAGCATACACAGCAACTTCTCCTTAATATTCTACGTGAATATGTGGCAAATGATGTTTGCCCGTATCATGAAAAAACATTCTCACTAAATATTCCATAAAACATAGATATAGTTGGCATAAATTACTCCTATTTCTTCTGAATTCTTACTGTAGGGTGTACTTTAGCTAGCCATACTACAGCTTAAGACCTAAAAAAGCGGACTAAAGATCCGCCTTACAAATCACTCCAACAGCTTTTTAAAGTTTCAATCCCGTTAATTTAGCTAACCGTTCGATTCGCTCTTGATTAGATTCAGCACCCTTTAATTTTCGCTCGGCTTCTAAAACCTTTAAATCTACCAAACACCGATACCAAAAACCCTGCATAAAATGATACGCAAAGCCCTCTTTACCATCTAAAAAACCTAAGCGTAAAAAATAACGGTAAATAAAATACAGTGTAGGTCTCACAAACACAGGCAACTGGTTATAAATTTTCTCTTTAATAAAGCGCTTTATTTTTGCCTGTACAGCATCGGAATGTTGAATGCTTTCATCAGAATCAAATAACTGGTATTTTTGATTTACAATATCAATCATTTCACGGCTGGCATATTTATTATGCTTATCAATAAACCATTCAACCGTATTCAAATTATCATCAACAAAATCACCCTCAAAAGTAACAGACTCACCCGAATTAAGTACAATATGCTCATCCATCCAGCGTTGTTCTATCTGTGCCATTCCAGTACGCCAAATTCGCAATAAAACTAAAGGATACCGATCCCCCCATTTAATCCACCTACCTAAAAAATGATGTTTACGTTTTAAATTAACACCCGTGATAGTTGATTCTAATAAAGGCAGTTTTTCAATAATTTCTTGCTGTAAATCAGCTTCAATATATTCATCCGCATCCATACGCATTACCCAGTCCGTTTCTATTGGGCAATTATCAAGCCCCCATTGGAATTGTTCGGCATAATTAACCCAAGGATTAGTTAATACTTTTGCTCCTAACCCCTCTGCAATCACAACGGTATTATCAGTAGAAAAAGAATCGACAATAAAAATTTGTTTGGCAAATGATAATAAACTACGGATGCAACGCTCTATATGCAGTTCTTCGTTGTAGGTGAGAATGATAACGGTGATATTTTTATTTTCCATTTAAGGAACCTTGTTTATAAAGCATCAATTTCTTCATAAGAGTATATTTTTAACACACAATATAACTATCCAATTCTTTGTTATATTGCAACAAAGAATCAATATACCCCATAAATATATAATATTTAAACTTATTTTTCAGCTTAATTACTTCAATTTTTACATAGAATTCTATTATAATTCACTCTAATAAAAGCCAATATAAAAGG
>JAGLUC010000129.1 GCA_023134955.1 Methylococcales bacterium
AATTCTCTTTTTCAAAATTCTTTTATTGATTAATATCAAAAAGAAAAAAGAGTTTAATTCAAAATCTCCTCACCCAACCCTCCCCAGCAAGGGAGGGCTTTTAAGAGAATATGTATTTACCCGTCAAATATAACATTGCAGGAGTACCAGTATATCAACTTGTTTCAAAGCACTGATTATATTTTCCACACTTAATGGTGACATAGCCTTAAAGTTTGCAGTTATTTAACAAAATTAATCGTATCATAACCTATTATTTTTAGAACTGTACTAGTCAATCAACTGTTGGGCTGTTTTATCTGAAACAGCTAAAAATATGGTTGCTGCTCATAATAAAATGTAGAATCGGTATCTTATTCGGTATTTTATTAAGTATGATCCAGTGAGGGAAAATAATGGTGTCAGTTGGAATTGAAGCGATGAATCTCTATGGCGGAAGTGCATACGTGGATGTTATGGAGCTGGCTAAACATCGACAAATGGATCTTGAACGCTTTGATAATTTGTTGATGAAGCAAAAAGCGGTGGCACTTCCTTATGAAGACCCTGTTTCGTTTGCGATTAATGCCGCTAAACCCATTGTAGATATCTTATCTGAGGCTGATAAAGATCGTATTGAATTGCTTATTACTTGCTCGGAGTCGGGGATAGATTTTGGTAAGTCGATGAGCACCTATGTTCATCATTACCTGGATTTAAACCGTAATTGCCGGTTATTTGAGTTAAAACAAGCCTGTTATTCCGGAACAGCTGGATTTCAGATGGCGATTAATTTTATCCTGTCTCAAGTATCTCCTGGTGCTAAAGCATTGGTTATTGCCAGTGATTTATCGCGTTTTCTAGTAACAGAAGGCGGAGACGCTTTGACAATGGACTGGGCTTTTTTTGAACCCAGCGGTGGTGCCGGAGCAGTTGCTTTATTGGTGAGTGAAAAACCGGAGATATTTCAGGTTGATGTGGGGGCGAATGGTTACTATAGCTACGAAGTGATGGATACCTGCCGGCCGATTCCAGATAGTGAAGCAGGTAATGCCGATTTATCGTTAATGTCTTATCTGGACTGTTGCGAGCAGAGTTTTTTAGAGTATCAACGACGGGTGCCTGAAACTGACTATCAGACGACATTTCAATATCTCTGTTTTCATACGCCATTCGGTGGCATGGTAAAAGGCACGCATCGTAATATGATGCGTAAGTATACTGATCTAAAGCGCGATGCAATTAATCAGGATTTTGAGCAACGGGCTCAACCGGGACTGGATTACTGCCAGCGGGTTGGCAATATAATGGGTGCAACGGTGTTGCTTTCACTCGCCAGCACTATTGAGCAGGGTGAGTTTGATCTGCCTAAAAGAATCGCTTGTTTTTCCTATGGTTCTGGCTGTTGTTCCGAGTTTTATAGTGGCGTAGCCATGGCTTCTGGTCAGCAGAAGTTGAGAGCGATGCAGCTGGAAAAACATTTGCATAAACGCTATCAGTTATCTATGGATGAATATGACATATTGCTGGAAGGCAGTAATGTGGTTAAGTTCGGCACGCGCAATGTTACGCTGGATACTGGTTTATTAGCCGAAGTCTGGCAGTCGATTGTTGGCAATGCAACAGAGAAAGGATCGGAAAGAATTTTTCTGTCGGAAATTAAAGACTATCATCGACAATATGAATGGGCAGGCTAAATCCGATATAAAGTGCTATGACTGAGATAAACAGGGACATTGAGCACATAGAAAGCCACTTAAGACAATGGTTCTCTGAGCAGGCTTTTATAAAAGCAGCCAGAATTCAGAACTATCTGATTTTGCCAGAGGAGCAGGCTTTAGTCGCCAATGCCGTTAGTAGCCGCCAATGCGAATTTGCAACCGGGCGATGGTTGGCCAGACAAGGACTGCAACAATTTGGTTTGCCCGATCAGCCGATTACAATCGGTGAATTAAGAAATCCGCAGTGGCCAGAAGCCATTATGGGAACAATTAGTCACGATGGCGATCTTTGTGCAGTCGCGCTGATGCAAAAGCAGCAGCACAGCGAGACGGGTATCGGTATTGACTTGATTTCCTTGTCACAACGAGAGGGCAGGCTGGATGAGTTAGTGCCTATGTTCACCACTAGTCATGATGAATTAAATGCTGTAACCGCATTAAACCTGCCGATTGCCCCCGCCATACTCTTGTTCAGCATTAAGGAATCGGTAGTCAAAGCATTATCTGCTCATCTAGGTGATTTTATTGATATGCGATCCATAGAAATTTATTTTTCAAATAATTTACAAGTTAGACTGCTCGAGCGTTCGGTTAAAGCTGAGATTTATGCGAGCAAAAGTGAGCACTATGTTTTAACAGCAGTTAAAGTGTATTGACGAAGGTAACAATGAGGGGCGAATTTAAATGTAACTACCCGGGTATAATTGATGTCAATGATTTTTCAATCTTTTCAAATTAAGCCTCTGTAGCCTTGATGAAACAAAGTGTAATCAAGGTTTATGATTACAACTTCTTGATTCCACTTCATTCCATCAAAGCTACAGCTGTATCATTGTTCTTAACTAAACGACATTGGGGCGCAGGGCTTTAGCCTGCTTTTTATAAGGGGGGGGCTAAAGATCCCTGATCCAATGTTTTGGTATTTTTACTTGTTATTACAATATTGAAGGACTACTAGAGTTTTATGACAAAATGCACATAAATTATTTTAATTTATAACTATAATCTAATTAATCTTTCTTAAAATATAGAGTGTTAATTATGCAAAAAATAATTTATCTTCTTCCAGTTATTGTTGTGACAATCATTCTGCAAGGTTGTGCAGCTTCCAATAGTTCAGGAAGTATATCTGAAAGTAGTTCTAGTATATCTAAAGGTTCTGGTAGTGGTTCTGATTCATCGGGTTCAGTTTCTAATAGCTCAGAGAGTTCTAGTAGTGGAGATGATCAGGTAGCACTTCAAATTATGGATTATACGACTGTCTATTTAACAACAACAGAATTTGACAGACCTGCTTTTGCAAAAGGAATTTCTGAAATTGCGGCATCAAATGGCATTGCTGGCTGGGAAGATGAGAAAGTAATCTGGGTAGGCATTGGTCGTGGACTAAAGAAAGCAAACTTAACAGCTGAAGTTTTTAAAACTTACCAAAAAAGTCTGGCGGAGTCTCAATTGGCAAGAATGGATGGTATTCAACTCGGCTATAACATGCAGTAAGATTGCTTTTTGTTCTTCTCTTCCGTTCAAAACAAGTGCATAAAAACCCTGCAATGAGGCATTCTATTAGTCGATTATTTGCAGGGTTTATTAAGCTTAATCTGTTACTTGTTTATCTTTATTCAAATCCATTATCTGCAAAAAATCTAAGCTATCTGTACCTTAATGCTAGTGAAGGAGCGTCAAGTGGTGGACATACGGCATTACGTTTTGGCGATGAAACCTTTCATTTTCAAAATTTTGATGGTGGTATTGTTCGTTCAGTCAAGCAGTCTAGTGTTGATTTTGATTATGAATATCGGTATTTAGATAACCGAACCTTATATCAAGCAAAAATTGAGTTAAATGATCATTCGTATAACTTATTAAGAGATTATTTTAATCGGCAGTTTTTAATTCAAAACCAGCAAGATAAGTACTTAAGAGAAATTGAGATAAATTTAAACTTTTTTTATCAGCTGAAGTATCCTGAACCTTTAGAATATAATTTGAGTGTGACTGGGGCAGGGCTGTTTTCAGAACAGGCAGGCTCAAACGATGTTGAGACTGTAACTAATAAGGCTCTAATCAAGAAAATCCAGCAAAATAAAGGCAATGATTTTTTAACAGAATCCCTTGTTCAGTTAAAACAGCAGATAAATTCTTATCAGCCTGATCAAGAGTTTAAAAAAACCGTTATATTAAACGATTCCAAGTTTCTATCCGTCCCTTATTCATTTGCTAGTCGTTATATTGATACGGTAGGCAAATTACTGTTTCTACAAACGCTTAATAATAATATCCCTTTAAATCCACAGAATTATTTTACCCCAAAAGATGAGGGTTTTATTTTATCTCAAATAGAGCTGACTCAACTAAAGCAGTTTAAAACCTATTTAACTGAAAAATTAATTAATTTATTAAGTTCAAGTAGAACGGACTGGGGAAGTTCAGCTTTTGTTATTTATGCTCGAATTTTATCTATTTCCCACTCTATAGAATCGGGTCGTTTGGTTTTTTTAGATACTTATCTAATGAATAGTCCAACGATTACTGCTTCTGAATTAAACAAATACAGTGATTTATTCAAGCAACAAAAACAGCAGGCATTAGCGTATTTGCTTGAGAAAAAACAGCAATTATTGGCAAAAAAAAACAGATTAAAAGAAATAAATTACAGCGAGTTTGAAATGTTGGCTAATTATTATTATGAGCGAGAGAGAGGACTTAATAATAAGACTGGTATAAGAATAAATGGCGAGCAAAGACTTCCGTCTAAAGCCTTGCTTATACCTGAAAAATATCACCCAAACTTAACTGATAGACAGCTTGAGCAAGCAATACAAAATCTAGAATATCAAGAACAGCAATTTACACAACATCTACACAATTTGTATCGTTATGATGTGATAACACGTAATTGTGTAACAGAAATTGCCCATACTATTAAGCAGTCAAATATTAATGACGAACAAGTTAATAAAATTGCCGAATCGTTACAAAAAAGTTCGTTCTCCTTTATCCCTGTTAACAGCTTTAATATGCTTTCTGAGCAATATGACAGTCAAAGTACAGCTTCATTTCGGCTTCAAAAAATGAATGACATGTATGATAAAGAAAATGATTTTTGGGTGTATTTACGAGAAATGAATACCGTTACAGCACGAGATTACAAGTTTAATGAAAAAGATGCCCCTTTTTTATTTTTTACTGATGAGTCAATTTTACTGCGCCCCATTTTTGGTGTTGCTAATTTAATCACTGCAACGGGTACTTTAATTTATGGAAGCCTGGCTTTACCGTTTGACTCAGGCAAAGCATTTAATGCAGGTGTATTGGGAATAGTGATGAGCTTACCCGAACTGGCTTTTTTTAATATACGTAAAGGCAGTTATAAACATTTAACATTTTCTGAATCAAGTAGAAGTGAGACCTTAGAATAAACCTAGTTGAACCTGAGCAACTTCAGACATCATTTCTCTGCTCCAGGGTGGGTCTAAAACAACCTCTACAATGACAGAGTTCACACCTGGTAGTGATCTAATACCTTTTTCTACATCAGCTTGAATAACTGGCCCCATACCACAACCCGGTGCAGTTAAAGTCATTTGTACTTTTACATCATTACCTTCAGCAGCAGGTTCTACATTACAGACATAAACCAAGCCTAAATCAACGATGTTAACGGGTATTTCAGGGTCATAAACTGTTTTCATCACTTCCCAACAGTTTTTCTCAACCCCTCTTGCGTCAGTTTCAGAAACTAGTGTGTGTAATTCACGGGGTTCTTTGCCCAGTGCATCGGCATCAATTCCAGCAATACGAACCATATGTCCATGGTCAGTTACGACAGTAAAGTTATCACCCAAAGATTGATGAATAGTAACTTCCTTGCCTTTACTTAAAGAACCATGATTACCGTCTGGAATCATAACAATATTAACATCACGGGTTAGGGTAACAACTTCTCTTTCTGACATTTTTCTAACTATGGGTTAAATTTTTGTGCATCAATAA
>JAGLUC010000013.1 GCA_023134955.1 Methylococcales bacterium
AGAATTAGAATGTGTTATTGGAAACAGTGGCGAAAACCACGAACGAAAATACGCAATCTAATGAAATTGGGCGTAGAAAAACACGCCGCTATATTGGCTGGGTTGAGTAGTAAATCCTATTGGAGAAACTCGAAAACCCCTTGTATTAATAAGGGGTTGGGGAAAGAGCACCTGAAACAACAAGGGCTATTTTTATTGTGAGATGGCTGGATTAAGTGTCACTACGGTTAGTGAACCGCCGTATGCAGACCTGCATGTACGGTGGTGTGGGGGCTGAGGGTGAGATACCCTTGGCTACCCGATTAGCCTTTTTGAACATAATGATACCGACATGCTATCACTGTAATATGTGTATCAGTGACTGCGTATACAAACCGATTTGCATCATCAATTCTACGTGACCAAAAACCTGATAAATTTTCTTTTAAAGGCTCTGGCTTACCAATTCCTTCAAATGGTGTTCGTTTTACATTCAAAATTAATTTATTGATCCGTTTTAGTGTTTTTTTATCCTGCCCTTGCCAATAGACATAATCTGACCAAGCCTCATCTGTCCAAGCTAAACACCTATTCACTTAGCGGTTCTCTTTCTTGAACCATTCCCTCTCGAAATTGTTCAATCGATTTCCTTAGGTGTTCTGCATTTGCAGGAGACTTTAATAAATATACTGTTTCCATTAAGCTACTATAATACTCAAATGACATGATTACAGCATCTTCGCTATCACGCCTAGTTATTACAGTACAATCAGCATCCTCAACCACCCGGTCTAAAACACTTTTAAGCCCATTTCTGGCTTCTGTAAATGAAACAATTTGCATTTTTCACCTCTACTTGTTCAAGTTGTTGGACAAGTATAACCTTAAATCCTAAGTTGTACAATATTCAGGACAGGTTCTATTTTAGGCTAATGCCAAAATCAGATGCGCTTTAAATGGTCAGCTGGATTTTTTTGTTAGCATTTTTCTTTGATTTGCAACGTATTCATCAAGTAATTGCCTAATGATTTTTTGATACTGCATATGATGTGTTTCAGCAATATCTTTAAAATAAGAAAGACTATCAGAACTAAGTGAAATAGTGATTTTTGTGTTTTTATTTTTTAAAGCTAATTCAGAGGGAGACGGTAAAAAATCAGCTACCAATTTAAACTCACCTATTTGCTCATTGCTATATTGAATTTGTTTGCTCATAAGTTTTTTCCCTTTTCCGCCAATAACCTGCACCGAAAATACGGATACATTCAGAACGATAAGTAAAAC
>JAGLUC010000130.1 GCA_023134955.1 Methylococcales bacterium
ATATTGTAGCCCGTATGAAATGAAGTGTAATACGGGAATTCGATTTACTGATTCCCCGCATTACGCTTTAGGCTCCATACGGGCTACAAGTTTTTAATTATCAACCGCTTATAAGGGAACTTTATTTTTGTCATGCACAGAGTGCTTTTAGTTGTTTTTATCTATCTCATCAAATTGCAAATCAATTCGAGTACCATCACTATTAGAGTTTAATAATAACTTCACTTGATGCAAATCTGCAATTTCTTTGACAATAGCCAACCCTAAACCACATCCATCTCCTGAACTGCCAGGAATGCGATAAAAACGTTCAAATATTTTGTCGCGTTCAAACTCTTGGATACCGTGCCCATCATCTTCAATACTCAAGCAAAGGCTCGGTTGATTAGTCAAGCTGACCGTTATATTCCCTGATTTACGCCCATAAGTAATGGCATTATCCAGCAAATTAGCAAGCAATTCAGTTAATAAAACTCGATCACCCTTAATAAAATGAGATTGCTCAGGTGCAACAAAACTTATCTCGCTCCCCTTTTCCAATGCTTTGGGTATCCATTCGATGCAGACCGTCTTTGCTAAATGATATAAATCAATTTTCTCCATCTGATGACTGCCTTCAATCGGACTAGAACGAGCCAAAGCTAACAACTGAGTAATCATATGTGAAACTCTATCTGCACTATTCTGAATTTGAGATAAAGCGGGCCGCATACGGAGTATATTGTCTTCGCGTTGTGCTCGCTCTGCTTGTAATTTAAGCCCCGCTAATGGCGTACGTAACTGATGTGCTGCATTAGCGATAAAGCGTTGCTGGGAAGTGATAGCCACTGATGATTTTTTCAGTAAATTATTAATGGTATCTGTTAGAGCTTTTACCTCGGCAAATACATCTGTTTCGGGAATTAGACTTAAATCACTGGGTGAACGTAGCGAAATATCGTTAGCCAGTTTGTGCAAAGGGACTAATCCGTGATTAATCCCTTCATAAATGAGCAAACTGATAAATAGGGTTAATAATATTTGTGGAATTAAATCAGCCAGCAATATATCAAACATCATGTCCTGACGCTTGTTGAGCGTTTCGGCAACATGAATATAAACCTTTTCAGGTAGAGTGCCAGATACTTGCAACGAAACCATGCGAATTGCTTCATTATCGAAGATTACATTTGAATAAACAGGCTGATATGTGTTTATGGCTGTTGAAGGGACAGGCAACCTCAAATCACCGCCAAGTACTGCATTTTTTTCAGTATTAATTTTGAAAAAAGTAGTATCAATATCATCCCATCTAAAAATTTCCAGTGCAGTCGCAGATAACTTAACAGAGACTTTATGGTCAATCAGCTTAACTTCTTGCATTAATGAGCGTGCAGAATCCAGTAGCCAACGGTCATAAGTTTTCTCAACATAATGTAAGGTAACAAAATAAGACAACGCTGTTTCTAAAACAATAAAAATAATAACTGGAATAATCAACCGATAGGCTATTGCCGTTTTCAGAGTGGTTACTTTATTCATCAACTTTGTTTTCCAATAGATAGCCTAAGCCCCGAAAAGTCCTAATGCCTACACCATAGGGTTTAATACGTTTTCTGATGCGATGAATATAAACTTCAATAGCATTATCAGCCAGTGCATCACCATGTAAAGATAAATGTTTTGCAATTTTATCTTTACTGATCACTTTATCATTTTGCATCATCAATATTTCTAATACTGCAAATTCACGTGCGGACAATGACAATAATTCACCTTTTGCCAGAATTTGCTGATTACTGGTATCTAATTGCAAACCTCCAATCTCAATAATATGACTAAAACCACCATAGCAACGTCTAATCAAGGCATGTAGTCGTGCTTCCAGTTCTCTAAGTTCAAATGGTTTAGTCATATAATCATCAGCACCTTGACTAATCCCTTCAATACGATCATTCATATCATCGTGTGCAGTCAGGATCATAATGGGTAGAGAATATTTTTGACTGCGCAGTCTACGTAATAATTGCAAGCCACCCATATCAGGTAGCCCCAAGTCCAGTATTATCAAGTCAAAACCTTGAGCTTTTAGCAAATGCTCAGCATAAGCAGCAGTTGTTGCCCCAGTTACATGGTAACCACTATTTGAAAGTGTATGAGTAAGACCATCGGCAAGAACCTCATCATCTTCTATTAATAAAATATTCATTTAAGTTGAAAGGTTATTGAAAGTTTTGAAATTTATAATGACTACACATACATTTTAACATCTGTAATGTATATCGCTCCTAAATGCTAGGGGGTAATTTTTTTATTTTAAAATGAGGTTTTAGTAATGGGTGTTATTTTCGGAATAATTAATATAATAGTTGCCATCTGGTTTTTCTCTTCGGCTGTTTCTGTAAAAAAACAAGCTCTAATGTGGGCAGCTATTGGTGGTATATCTTTTCTGGTCTTTAAATTCCTTGGTTATTCAATGATAGGGTTGCTTCAAGGCTCACTAGACCAGGCAATTCTTAGCGATTTAGTAGAAAAAGGCTATTCTCCAACCGAAAGTTCAGCTGGTGAACTTTCCAGTGAAACATTTGATGATCAATCGACTATACTTGGTGTTTTTTATGAATTTTTCCCCTTATTCATAGCTCTATTAGGGGTTTCTTTTATTCGGGCAAAGTTTATTTTAGGGATGGATTATATTGCTTCATTAAAGCACAAAACGTCTTTAAAAGTTATTACCAAAGACTCAACTGTACCACTTGGATCACCAAGTTTTACTGGGACTATATCGGGTTGGTGGAAGAAAATAAGAAAAAATTAAATTTATAATAGCTGGATTGTATGTATATGTTTAACTATTCAGCATATTTATAGATACAATGGCGTTGTTGGAGTATTGATCCTCGGCGTAATTAAATATAGAAAAACAGCATGATTTTAAATACATCTAATTCAACAATTTTTAAATCCAGATTAACTTAACAGGAGAAAGTAATGTCACTTCTAGATTATTTATTAAGTGGTAAAAAACTAAAAAAGGCAAAAAAATTGACCTTTGATGCGCGACAACAAGAGGGTGAAAAAGCAGACCTGTTATTCAAACAAGCCTATGATAGTTTTTCTGATGTTTCTGAGTCGTATTCAAAATATGCAGATGCACTTTATTACTGGGGTTTTGCACTTTTACATCAAGCCCAGACTAAACCTTCTGATGAAGCAATCAAAATATTTGAAGAAGCAATAAATAAATTTTCTTTTTGTAAAACTATCGCACCTAAGCATTTGGGAGCAATGGTCGACGGTGGAGTTGCACTATTGGGTCAAGCCAAGAGTAAAAAAGTGAATTTGGATGATGATCTTTATATTAAAGCAAAAGAATCCTTTGAATCAGCCGAAAACATTCAGAATGGTTCTGCTTCCTATAATCTGGCTTGTATGTATGCTTTACAGAATGAAGGGGATGCCTGTTTAAAAGCCCTGGAAAATGCTAGAGACCATGGTTTAGTGCCTGACGAACAAGATATTATCAATGATGATGACCTGCAAAATATTAAAAAATTATCATGGTTTGCTGAGTACATTAATTCCTTAGAAGCAAAAGAAGAGGATGAGGATGAGCAAAAAATAGTTGAAATATATGAATCTGATGATTAGTTTTCAATAGAATTCAGACTGTTCTAAAAATGATCAAACAAAACTGATAGAATATAAAACTGAACATCTTGATAGAATATTAAAATCAATATAAATGGAACGTTAATTATGGATCACCTAAAAAGACTATTTGATAACAATTTAGTGTGGGCAGAAAATATAAAACAAAATAAACCTAACTTTTTTTCTGATTTGTCAAAACAACAATCTCCCGATTATTTATGGATTGGCTGTTCAGATAGTCGCGTTGTTTCTGAACAACTAGTGGGGTTACAGCCAGGTGAATTATTTGTACATCGTAATATAGCTAATGTCGTAGTACCTACCGATTTAAATTGTCTTTCCGTTATTCAATTTGCCGTAGAGATTTTAAAGGTAAAACATATTATTGTATGTGGACATTATGGTTGCGGAGGTGTTAAAGCGTCCATGGAATCAGTCGAGCACGGATTAATAGATAATTGGCTTTGTCATATTAAAAGTGTCCATCAACAAAATGAAGATGAGTTGCTGGCAATAAAGGGTGAAACAAAACGTTTAGACAGACTTTGTGAGCTTAATGTAATTGAACAGGTAAAAAATATTTGCCATACAACTGTTGTACAAAGAGCATGGCGAAACCGTAAAGAACTCAGTGTTCATGGCTGTATCTATACACTGGAAACTGGTATTCTTAAAAATTTGAATGTGCGTTTTAGTGAGATTCATCATATGAATGATATTTTTCAGTTAAAAGAAGCCAAAAGAGATGTTTATAAACCTAATATTACCATTATGAAAACTGACTACGAGGGACGTTGAGAGAATTCTCCTGCTCAGTACATAATGATTGGATTTGAACTTTAGGGCATCTCTATTAATTCAGAACACTAGTCATGAATTAATA
>JAGLUC010000131.1 GCA_023134955.1 Methylococcales bacterium
CTTTCCCTCGCTACGATCACCTAAGATAATTGGACTCCCCCACATCCGAAGAAGTGGGTAAAATATTTGCTCTCAAACAAAATATAACGGAGTCCAGAACATGAAGAATACTATTATTGGTGTGGATTTAGCAAAAGAAGTTATTCAAGTTTGTATTTATACAAACAAAAAAGTGCATTCTAATAAAGAAATGACACATGACGAATTTCTTGCGTGGCTATTTAAAATAAAGCCAACAAAGATTGTATTTGAAGCCTGTGGTACCTCAAATTACTGGAAACAAAAAGCGACTGAAGCCGGTCACGAAGCAGAGCTGATTTCAGCCAAGTTGGTGGCCACTGTCAGGCAGAATCAAAAAACAGATAAAAATGATGCTCTGGCAATTGTTCAGGCGTCCCAATTACCAGATATCCAGTTTATTAAAGGCAAAAATGGTGAGCAGCAACAATTACAATCTATGTTGCGATTACGAGAGTTGGCTATCAAACAAAAAACGGCTTCCAGCAACCAAATCAAAGCCTTGTTGCTGGAGTTCAATATTCGGGTCTCTCCAAGAAATGGGGGCTTGAAGGGCGTGGTACAGTCAACATTAGAAGATGCTGAAAATGGCTTATCCGTTGAATTCAGACAAGCGTTAGACGCTGCCTGGCAACATTATACATGCCTGCTGGAATCCATTTGCAGTTATGATGATTGTTTAGAATCGGCTATTTCGGAACATACGGATTGTAAACGGTTATTGAAACTGGAGGGTGTAGGAACCATTAATGCTATCAACCTCTATATCGCTCTCGGATGCGCGGAGCTTGGAACATTTACGCAAGGAAAAGATGCCTCTGCCTGTATTGGATTAACACCGCTACAACATTCATCCGGAGGAAAAACAACCCTCGGAACGATAGGTCGACATGTGAAAAACAGCATACTCCGGAGTCAGTTGATTACCGGTGCTATGTCTGCCGTTAGTCATGCAATGAAAAGAACGGCTATCACCAAAAAAGATGAATGGATTCAGGCCCTGGTCGGTCGTAGAGGCAAAAAATGTGCGGCGGTTGCATTAGCCAATAAAACAGTAAGAACGGCTTATGCGATGCTTGCTAAAGGTACAGAATATAAAGCAGAGCTTCTCCCGGTAAAGAAAGATATTTTGTCGGACTTTAAACTGAAGTGCGTATGAATATTGATGCACCTGTTTTCAGGTTATAGTATATGGGTTGCCAATTTTTGGCCGTACTGGCTATGAGAGAGCATCGGTAGTTCTCGCTTATAAGTAAGCCAGTACAGCAAAAAAATCGGCTTGAATATGATGTAGACCCAAATGAGTTTAAGCAATAAAAATGCACAAACGAAGATAAAAATCAGCGTGTTAAATCAGCTACGGACATAGAGCTTCGAGCTCGCACCTAAGATTTGAAAACACGTTCGCGTAAATATCATAGAGCCAGAGTTCGCTACTCGATTAGAGCTCGTATATAAGTACGCATTTATTTCTTTATTTGTAAAAATTTATTGTTGACAATGGGGAGTCCATATAAGTCCATATAAGTCCGAGAGGATCCAGACCATTACGAGTTTATCCATGATACAAACACTTGAAAGACTATTAATCATATTTTTATTTGCCAGCTTACCTGCTATGCAGGTAGTAGCTGCTGAGGCCGCACTTAAAGATCATCCATCCCCCTATTTAAGTATGCATTCTGATGACCCGGTTGACTGGCAACTTTGGGGGAGTGATGTTTTAGCCAGAGCGAAGGCTGAAAACAAACTGATCTATGTGTCAATTGGTTACTTTTCATGCCATTGGTGCCATGTCATGCAGAAAGAAAGTTATAAGGATCCTG
>JAGLUC010000132.1 GCA_023134955.1 Methylococcales bacterium
GGCTACACTATGTGTTAATAAAATATGATTTGAATTCAGGTGCGTTAAATTTAAGATGGTTTATAATGAAGTTTAAATATAATTTAATCTGGGAAATAATAAATAATGAGTAATGTGTTTAGTTTTACAGGAACGGTTGGTAGAGATGCTGAAGTTAGAGTCACACCTTCTGGACAATCTGTTTTGAACTTTACTGTCGCAAATAATATAGGTTTTGGCGATAGACAGCAAACCCTATGGGTAAGAGTCGCATTATGGGGGAAGCGAGCAGAAGGCGCATTACAGAATTATTTAAAAAAAGGACAGCAGGTTTTTGTTTCTGGAGAATTAAGTCAGCGAGAATATCAAGCTAACGACGGAACAACAAAAACAAGTTTGGAATTAAATGCAAATATTGTTGATTTGGTCGGTAAACGTAATGACCAGGGACAAAGTCAGCAGGCTTATCAGCAGACACCTACACAACAAGCCACTCCGACAGCAGCTAATAGCCCAAGTAGTTTAGATGATTTTGATGATGTGCCGTTTTAAAGACCATCTTTTACAAAAGTTTAAAGACTAAAGCCCGCTTTAATAGTGGGTTTTTTGTTTTTTCTGCTTCAGAAAAGTGAAAATTTATAAATAAGACGTATTGACTCGAACTTGATCTGCCAAAGTCGCTTGGTGTTAACAATAAGTTTTGGCAGAAAGATGACTCCCTCTTTTAAATTTTACTGTTGAATGTTATCCATATCTGTTTATTATGAATTAAATGCACGTTATCTTGTTTAGAGGTACTGGCTTTAAAGGTATTGTTGACGTGCTGACACAGAGGGTTTGGCCTGTTATTTTTTAGCTCATAGTGTACTCCAGTCTTTTTAAGGATATTAACTCGACTGGAATAAGATGTCTGTTTTTGTTGTTTGAATTTGTTGGATTATTATAGTATGAGTCACTACAAATAAGAACAACAATAGTCTGCTGGGGTTTTGATGATCAGTGAAAACTCTGCATTAGCGAGTACTTCAAAAGACTCTCCGCTTTTAATACTCTGCCAGGTATTATTACCAGGTAATTTAATATCTAAATCACCCACATAATTTCTTTTTTATCGGTACCAAAAGTGTATTCACCAGGCATCATAAAACCCAGAGTTTTGATTGTGCCATCAGAAAATTTGACGGCACGACTGGTAACTTTTCCGTCAAAATAAATATTAGTTTTTTTTATGATGGTTACGTTGTTAAATTCCGACACAATTTTTGCCGTTTTTTGGAATTTATGGATAAATAAAATGTAGCCTTGATGCAGCAACGTGTAATCAAGGACTGGGTATGTTAAAACCTTGATTCCACTTCGTTTCATCAAGGCTACAAAGGTATAAATTATTATTGCTGTGTTTTGTTCCACCATTGCATATTGATATAAAGTTGTTCTACTTTTGATCTTGCCCACGGTGTTTTACGCAGAAATTTTAAGCTGGAGTTGATACTGGGGTTACTTTTGAAACATTTTATATCAATGTGCCTCCCTAATTCTTCCCAGCCATATTTTTCGACTAACTGTGTAACAATAGTTTTTAAAGTTAAGCCATGTAATGGATCTTTGGATTGGTGTTTATTTGTTTGATCCGACATCATTGTCACTTTTCGGTTGTTCTGTTTTTTTTACTCTGATTTTACTACCGTCTAATTCTGAATTGTTGAGTGCCTTCATAGCAACTTTAGCATCACCAGTTTTAGGCATTTCAATAAAGCCAAAACCTTTTGAACCACCTGTATCTTTGTCCATAACAATGGTGCAGGATTGTACCGTGCCGTATGCAGAAAAAAGTAATTGAAGCTGTTTTTCAGTGGTTGTTCTGGCTAGATTTCGTATTAATAATTTCATGGATTTACAGGGTAATTTAAGTGTTAATTTGTGCAGCTTCTGTTGCTCTGCGTTTAATTTCATCCCAGTCTTCAGCATCAACTAAATCAGCTGGAGCCATCCATGATCCGCCCACACAAGCAACATTTTTAAGAGCCAGATAATCAGCTGCATTTTGTGGACTAACACCACCAGTTGGACAGAATGTCACTTGAGGTAATGGCCCGCCAATAGACTTAACCATAGGAATTCCACCTGCCGCTTCTGCCGGAAAGAATTTCATTTCTGTAATGCCTTTTTCAAGTAA
>JAGLUC010000133.1 GCA_023134955.1 Methylococcales bacterium
GATTTGATTGAGGATGGAACTCGTGGCTGTATTGGACAGATGGTTAAGCTTTACAATGAAAAACAATGTTCGGTGCTGGGTGTTGAACAAGTTGATCCTTCGGAAACTGATAAATACGGTGTGGTTAAAACCAGTGATTTTTCAAATGCTTCCGCTAAAATTGAAATCATTGTTGAAAAACCAAAACCTGAAGTTGCGCCATCAAACCTTGCCGTTGTGGGACGTTATATTTTAAACCCTGAAATTTTTGAAAAAATCGAACAAACTGGTAAAGGTGCGGGGGGGGAAATTCAGTTAACAGATGCTATTGCCGATTTATTAGAAGAGCAAACCGTTTTAGCCTATGAATTTGAAGGCACTCGTTACGATTGTGGTTCTAAATTAGGTTTTTTAATTGCAACAGTTGAATATGGTTTATCTCACGATGAACTTAAAGACGACTTTTTGAAATATCTAAAAGAATTAACCAAATAATCCTTTAATAAAATGAAACCACCCATCGTTATTATTGGTATTGGAGAGTTAGCAGGCGTTTTTTCTGCTGGCTTTCTACGTTGTGGATACCCTGTTTACCCTATCACACGTGGTATGGATTTAAATACAGAGTGCCTAAAAATTCCCACACCAGAGCTGGTGCTGATAACAGTTCAAGAAAATGAATTATATTCCGTTCTAAAACAACTTCCCAAACCTTGGCAACAAAAAGTTGCTTTGGTACAAAATGAATTGTTACCACGCGATTGGCAACAACATCAATTAAAAAACCCAACAGTAACGGTAGTCTGGTTTGAAAAGAAAAAAGGCTTTGAAGTAACAAGCATTCTTTATTCTCCTTGTTATGGGCCATCTGCTCAATTAATGTCGAATGCTTTGCAAGCTATGGACATCCCTGCCCCCATTTTAGATAATGAAGAGCAACTATTATACGAGCTACTCCGAAAAGCACTTTATATATTGACCGTTAATATCTCTGGGTTGGTCAATAATTGTACGGTAGGTGATTTGTGGTTAAATCATTCTGCTTTAGCCACAGACATTGCCATTGAAATTATTCGTATTCAAGAATCACTAACAGGACAAACACTAGCACAAGAGCAATTAATATCTGGAATGGTCGAAGGCATTGAAGACTGCCCTGACAGATATTGTTTAGGTCGTAACGCACCAGCCAGATTAAATCGGGCTCTTGCTTATGCAAAAAAAGCTAATATTGCCACTCCAAAACTAGATTCCATTTATAGTCAAACTAAGAATTAGAATATGAACATCCTAGCATCAACTTTTAATTAAAACTAAATAATGAGCAACCACATTAGTAACATGTCAATATCTGCCATTATAATATTGACAGCCTCCTAGCTCTACTTAATTTCTGGAAATGATATGAATAAAGAAATAAAAAACGTAAAAATAGGTTTATTCTTAGTTATCTTAACTTTATTTTTTGGGATAACGCTAGGGGGGTATTTCGGTATTGCTGAGGATGTTATAAAGTCTTATATTTCAGAGGGTATTGCATCTAACCCTGATGTTCATGACAGCAAAAGTAGCAGTAAAATTTGGCGATATGCTCAGCGCTCACATTTTCATGCTACTGGTATAGCCGCATTTTCTATAGGTCTAGTCATTCTACTTATGTTCTCATCTATTAAAACAAATTTAAAACCTCTGGTTTCTATTTTAATTGGGCTAGGTGGGCTGTACCCGTTATCATGGTTTACCATGTTTGTTTTAGCTCCTTCAATAGGCAGGGATGCTGCTCATCAACATTTAATAACTGAAATTTTGGCATATACCGGGATTGGAGGATTGTTACTGGGCTTAACAATACTTTCTGCAAACTTGTTTTTTAATTGTTTTACAGAGACTCCGTCAAATTAACGGAGTTTATTATTTCTTGTTAATAAATCATAAATTATTCTGTTTTATGTAACCAGCTCATCTCGCTGAACTTGTATTTGTGGCTGAACGGTAAAAAACTTTTTAAAGTACGGCATAAAGCTAATAGTAA
>JAGLUC010000134.1 GCA_023134955.1 Methylococcales bacterium
GATAATGAAATCCCCGTATTCCACTTCGTTTCATGTGGGCTACATGATTAAAATAATTCGTTATTAATTAATCAAACCAATGTTGCCTCCTAGTGGTTTGTAACTTTGGTTTAATGAATATATTAAAGTATAGTTCTCGCGGTCTCCGTCAATGCAATTAAATTAAGCACTGGGGCGCAGGTCTTTAGCCTGCTTTTTTAACTTTATCAGATGAAGGCTAAAGCCTTCGCCCCAAAATCAATAAGCTATATTTCTTAACTTAATGGTAGTGATGGTCACCGTGGGAATGATAGCTGATAAATACTAATCAAACCAAAATGCTGGTTTTTTTCAAACAACTTATTCCCCCACTTTGAAGTATGACAAAATTCAGATTAGCATTCTTTATGTGCTTAATAACTTCATATAGTGCCTATGCTGAATATCGTGCAACAGGCGATTTAGGCGTTGTCATTGAGCGTGCAAAAGGCAGTGTTCTGATTATTAATACCTCTCAGCGAACTAAATTGTCACAAATACAAGCATTAGGTGATTTATCCCATGCATCCGTGGTATTTTCTCGTGACCAACGCTATGCCTTTATTTTTGGCAGAGACGGTGGTTTAAGCAAAATTGATTTACTACAAGATAAAATAGATAAGCGAATTATTCAGGCGGGAAATAGTATTGGTGGTGCTATTTCACAAGATGGTCGGTTAATTGCTGTTTCAAACTATACCCCAGGCGGTATCAAAATTTTCTCAACTGAAACGCTGGAATTAGTGGCTGATATTCCAGCCGAATATGGTGATCACAAACTTTCTAAAGTGGTGGGTTTGGTCGATGCGCCAAACCAGCACTTTGTGTTTAGTTTATTTGATGCGGGTGAAATCTGGTTGGTAGATGTTAATAACCCTAAAAAACCAATAATTACAAAATTTAAGGGTGTTGGTAAACAACCTTATGACGCATTGTTAACACCTGATGGTCGTTATTATATTGCAGGATTATTTGCTGAACAGGGTTTGGCTTTATTGGATTTATGGAATCCTGAAATAGGTGTCAAACGAATTTTATCTGACTATGGTAAAAAGGATGAAAAGTTGCCTGTATACAAAATGCCACACCTGGAAGGCTGGGCTGTTGCAGGAGATTTTATGTTGATACCTGCCATAGGTCAGCATCAGGTATTAGTTGTTGATAAACGACTATGGACATTGGTTAAACGTATTCCCGTAGCAGGACAGCCCGTATTTGTCATGGCTCGACCTGATGGCAGACAAATATGGGTAAATTTTGCTTTTCCAGATAATCAACAACTACAAATTATTGATACCAAAGATCTAAAAGTCATTAAATCTTTGCTTCCTGGTAAAGCTGTTTTGCATATGGAGTTTACACCGCGAGGAGAAGAGGTTTGGGTTTCTATTCGTGATGATAACCAATTGGTTATTTATAACACAGAAAGTTTTAAGGAAATAAAACGCTTAGCTGCCGAAAAACCCAGTGGTATTTTTTTTAGTTCACGTGCACATAAAATGGGCTTGTAATCATGTTGACTCCAATGCATAAACAATTACTCAATGATTATCAGCAAGATTTTCCTCTATCTCCCACACCCTATAAAGACATTGCCTTATCATTAGGGATTACGGAAGATGAGGTTTTATTGGCATTTAATGAATTAGCTAATGAACAATTTATTAGCCGTATTGGTTCTATTATTGTACCTAATCATATTGGTGTAAGCACCTTGGTAGCGATGGCTATACCTAATGAACAATTACAAATTGTGGCAGATATTGTTAGTCACTATCCAGAAGTAAACCATAATTATGAAAGAGAAAACCGATTTAACCTTTGGTTTGTATTGATCGCAAAAGATGATGAAGATTTACAATCAGTGATTGAAGCGATAGAAATAGAGTCGGGCTTTAAAGCAATGCAATTGCCATTATTAGAAGATTATTTTATTAATTTAGGTTTTGAGATGGATTTTGATGATTGATTTTACTGACCGGCAATTGATAGAAGTATTACAGGATGGATTGGCAAAGGTCTCAAGGCCTTATGCCTTAATTGGACAGCAGCTTGATATTACTGAAGATGAGGTTATTGTTCGATTAACCCGACTTAAACAACTAGGCTTAATTAAGCGTTTGGGCGTTATAGTTAATCATGGAAAACTAGGTTATCGTTCTAATGCGATGGTAGTTTTTGATGT
Organism: Methylococcales bacterium; assembly: GCA_023134955.1. Classification (GTDB taxonomy): domain Bacteria; phylum Pseudomonadota; class Gammaproteobacteria; order Methylococcales; family Methylomonadaceae; genus QPIN01. The sequence goes on from JAGLUC010000134.1 coordinate 2,204, forward strand.
TCCTAATTATTTGGTTGCACAAATTGCAGGGCATGTCAGTCAGCTTAGTTTTGTCAATCTCTGTTATCTACGCCCTAGAGGTGGTGAACAATGGCCTTATAACCTCTATTGCATGATTCACGGTAAAAACAGAGAGAAAGTTTTGCAACAACTGGAGCATTTAATTGACTGTTGTGGGTTATCATCAATTAAGCGTGAGGTATTATTTAGCCGAAAGTGTTTCAAGCAACGGGGTGCTATTTATAAAGTCAGTTTAGAGCAGAAAAAGGTGGTTTCAGATGGATGAGATTGATAGAAAAATCATTAATCATCTGCAAGATGGATTTCCTATTTGCGAATTACCCTATCAAGTTGTTGCCACAGAACTGGGATTAACTGAAGCTGTGTTAATTGAACGACTTAAGAGACTGTTAGAAACAGACATACTTTCCCGTTTTGGACCAATGTATCACGCAGAAAAGATGGGAGGAGAATTAACTTTAGCAGCAGTTAAAGCCCCGCAACAACAGTTTCAACAAATCGCAGAGATTATTAATGCAATGCCTGAAATTGCACATAATTATGCAAGGAATCATCAATTAAATATGTGGTTTGTTATCGCAACTGATAAAGCAGAGCGTTTATCTGATGTCATTCAAGAGATTGAACAGAAAACAGCTCTAACCGTTTACAACATGCCTAAAATAAAAGAATATTTTGTCGGTCTTAAACTGGAAGCCTGATGAATATTGACAAAATAGACCGTCAAATTATCAGCGCAACACAAGCAGGCTTGCCTTTAACGCCACAGCCTTATCAAACGATTGCTGATGAGCTAGGAATTAGTGCGGAAACAGTCATGCAAAGGCTATCAGACATGCAGGAACAGGGAATTATTCGCCGAATTGGGGCTGTGCCAAACCATTATCGTCTAGGCTATAAATTTAATGGTATGACTGTTTGGAATATCGCCGATGAATACGTAGATGAAATTGGGGAGCGTGTAGGACAACTGGATTTTGTCAGCCATTGTTATCATCGTCCCAGACATTTACCCGAATGGCCATATAATCTATTTGCCATGGTACACAGTAAAACAGAAACGGGGGTTAAACAGCAACAACAAATCATTGCTGAATTGTTAGGTGAGTTTAATTTAGGACACGATGTTTTATACAGCATAGCTATTTTAAAGAAAACAGGCTTGAGAATAGGAAATTAATTGTGTTTAGATTAAGTCAGTTTATGCGTGAAGTGTTGAACCCTACCGCTATAAAACCCACTCGCAAACCACCAGGCCCGGTGGTCATCTGGAATTTAATTCGCCGTTGTAATTTAACCTGTAAGCATTGTTATACCACTTCGGCTGATATTAATTTCCCAGGGGAATTAACAACCCCTGAGATATACAAAGTCATGGATGAGCTAAAGAGCTTTAAAGTCCCTGTGTTGATTTTATCAGGTGGAGAACCTTTATTGCACCCTGACATATTTGATATTTCTCATCGAGCCAAATCTATGGGATTTTATGTTGCGCTTTCCAGTAACGGCACATTAATTAATAAACAAAACATTAATCAAATTGCCGAAATAAACTATCAATATGTGGGTGTTAGTCTTGATGGTCTAGCTGCAACCCATGACAAATTCAGACAAAAAAAAGGCTCATTTGCCGATTCGTTAACAGGGATTGGTCTATGTAGAGATAACGGTATTAAAGCAGGTATCCGTTTCACCTTAACGCAAGATAATGTTGATGATTTCCCTGCCATGCTAAAACTAATGGATGATGAGGATATTGATAAATTTTACTTATCACATTTGAACTATGGTGGACGGGGCAATAAAAACCGCAAAGATGATGCTGCTTTTAAAATGACTCGCGAGGTGATGGATCAACTGTTTGAGCAATGCTTGCAATGGCAGCAGCAAGGAGTAGAACGAGAAATAGTCACAGGTAATAATGATGCAGATGCGGTTTATTTTTTACACTGGGTTAACAATAACTATCCAGAACAAGTAGAACATATCAAAGCAAAATTGCAACAATGGGGAGGCAACGCATCGGGCGTTAACGTGGCTAATATTGATAATCTGGGCAATGTACATCCCGATACTTTTTGGTGGAATTATAGCCTGGGTAATGTCAAAGACAGATTGTTTTCTGATATTTGGCGCGATACTTCCGACCCGTTAATGGCAGGTTTAAAAGCGTCACCAAGACCTTTGAAAGGGCGTTGTGGATTATGTGCTTATCAGTCTGTTTGCAATGGCAATACCAGAGTGAGGGCACAACAGGTTTATCAAGATCCTTGGCAAGAAGATCCTGGTTGTTATCTTAATGACGCTGAACTTATAGACTTTATTGATTGAATCTAGCCCCAGATCTACATTATAAAGATCTGGTTTTAGTCACTTTTTAACCTTTACCTGGGAGCATACCCACGGTTCCCGGTTTAATTCGTTTGCATTTCACGGTAACATCTTTCAAATAGCATTTTTGTAAGCCTTTTCTATCAGTACATTCGTTACAGGCAATGTTACCGTTACCTGTAATTTCTTCAAGTCCCCAGCCATAACCTTGTGTCTGACAAAACTTTTTTGAATATTTTTTTATTTTATAGGGTCTGTTTGCTACTTTTTCAGCCTTGGCTGGTGATTCGCATTTAGCAGAAGGTACAGTATTAGCTATCAAGTCTCTGTAGATATATTCAGTTGCAAATGAGGGGCTAGAAAAAAAAGATAATGCCAGAATTGCAGCAATCAAATTAAGTCTCATAGGTTTTCTCCACTTTAGTTGTTTTGTGTGATATTTTTTTAAAAAATTATTCGTAGTCTTGTTTAGTAACGCGAATATCCATGAGGTTACGTTCTTCGACTAATTGGGCTTTAATTGGAGCAAATTTATCATTTTCACTACTTTTAACTGCTAGGAGAGCACCTATAAAAACAGCAGCTGTTAGTGCAATATATAAGACGAAATAGTCTTTTTCTTTAGTTTCTTCAGTCATTGAATTTACCTTTATTATTTTTAAGTAGTGTAGTAATTGATACAGTTAATAGACATTGTTTTAAATAGTAATGCCCCATCTTTATAATATCGATTCGATAGTGACTATAATAAGAATAGTTGCCCTTTGTCAAATAAATATTGATTCGATATTGGTTTGTTTAGGTAAATGCTTAGTAAAAGAGCTTTACTTACAGTAGCAAAGACAGGAATAAATGATTGTTTAAAATAGCGAATTGAAATCTATTGACATTGAAGCAAAAAGAATTTAAGTTATGCCAAGCCATATTGAATCGCTATCTTTATTGTGGTGATTGTTTTTATTTCACAAATAAATTCAGGAAGAATCTGATGAAAAAATCAAATTTATTGTTAGGCTGCATTGTTTTAAGCACATTATCATTTTCTATTCATGCAGAGACTGATTCATCGGCACCTGAGCAAGTCATTGTAAAAAAATATTTTGTAGGGAAGCCAGGTTATAATCGCCATGCAGTTATAGTCCATCAAAAAGATATTGTTGATAAAATTAATGATCAGCTAGTATCCGATACACTCGCAGCAGGTCTGTTATCAGTTCATAAAAGTAAAAAAGCTATTTCAGCTCGTCAACGTAAATTGAAATTTCGTCGTCATCCATAGAGATGCTTTTAGTGGGTAGCGTGTGAAGATCACGCTTAATTGATTTTACAACATCAGGATCATCCACTTGAGCTGGTGTTGTTTTAATATGAATAGGATTTTAGAGCATTTTCTAGCGTTTCTTTCCCCAAATATGAGCATTCACGGCTACTTCTGTTTCTATATCTTTTTCTTTTTCTTTTTCTTTTTCTAGCAATGGAGCTGTTGGATTTTCTGTTTGAACCTCAGAATCTTGCTTTGCTTTTTGTTTTTTATTTAATTTAGCTTTTTTCTTTTTAGGACTTTTACGGGGTAAAGGAGGGGGTACATCATCAACCTCAAAACCTTCTAGTACTTCTCTTTCTATAGCAAGACCATTATGTCTTTCTATCACTGAAAAATGCTGGTATTCATGATGAGCAATTAATGATATGACCAGTCCGTCTTGTCCGGCACGTCCTGTCCTGCCAACTCTGTGAACATAGTCATTAGGTGAGCGGGGAAGATCATAATTAATTACACAGGGTAGTTGTTCTATATCAAGCCCTCTTGCAGCCACATCGGTGGCAATTAAAATACGAGTGTCACCTGACTTAAAATTTTTTAAAGCGGTCATTCTTGCAGATTGTTCTTTATTACTGTGCATTGCCACTGCTTTAATACTTCGTTTTTCTAGTTTTTTAACCAGATTATCGCAAGTTCGTTTAGCACTACAAAAAATCAGGACTTGCTCCCAGTCATTCTCATGTAGCAGATGAGCGAGTAGATCGTTTTTTTGATGATGATTGACGGTAATAACACGCTGTACAGTCTTAGATTCATTAATAAACTCGTCCATATTAACAATTTCTGGATCAGTCATTACTTCCCTGATTAAATGAGTAATACTGTCAGGAAAAGTTGCTGTAAACATCAGGTTTTGACGCTTATTAGGTAATAATTTGATAATTTGTTCAATTTCCTCCTGAAAATCCCCTTTCATCAGGCGATCAACTTCATCAATGACTAATGTTTTAATTTGGTTGAATTTAATGGCATTTTGATTAACCAGATCAAGCAAACGTCCTGGCGTAGCAACTAAAACATCAGCGCCGCCCCGTAATGCTTTCATTTGAGGATTAATCTTTACCCCACCATAAACACTTTGGCAGCTAATCGTGGGTTCAATATTTTGAGAAAGTTGATTAAATACATCCGCAACTTGTATAGCTAACTCGCGAGTTGGAACAAGGACTAAAATTCGAACACAATTACTGTGAACTCTTTCGGCAGCATTAAAGCGTTTACTTCGACCTATCTGGCTATAAATATTTTGATTGCTCAAATTATCCAATAAAGGTAATGCAAAGGCTGCTGTTTTTCCTGATCCTGTATCAGCCCGCGCTAACACATCCTTACCCTCTAATATTACGGGGATTGTTTTAAGTTGTATTTCTGTTGGTTGTTTAAATCCCAGCTGATTAATAGCAGACGAAATTTCATCAGAAAAAGAAAATGATTCAAAACCTGCTTTGAGAGGGTGGTTTTTCATAAAAATAGTAATCTGGAATGAACAATAGAATATTTTAACTGAAATGCCAGTTTAAGGCTGGCAAAAACTGAAGAAATTACGGGTAGATTGCTTAGTTAGCCCTGAAAAAGTTTCAGGTTTATCTGCCGTTGGGCAGGAAAAGTCCTATGTACTAAAACAAGAAAGGGGTAAAGTTAAACGGGTCTATGTTGAATAGGAGTAGTGCTATTGGGGCGAAATAGTTAAGGTAAATTGACTAATTCAGGGGCTTTCCAGTTCTCATTTTTATGTTCTGCAATAACTGTTGTGTAAACTCCACCACGTACATTAAATTCTGCACGGATGCGCATAAAATTAGGTGATGTAACTTTGACAAGATCATCCAGTATCTGGTTGGTGACTGCTTCATGGAAAGCGCCTTCATCACGAAACGACCACATGTATAATTTAAGTGCTTTTAATTCTACACAAAGTTTATTGGGTACATATTCAATGGTAATAGTGGCAAAGTCTGGTTGACCAGTCATTGGGCATAGACAGGTGAATTCGGGTGTATCAATACGAATGGTGAAATCACGTCCTGGTTTTGGGTTGTCGAAGGTGTCTAGTTTTTTACTGGGTTTGCTGCTCATGCTAGTGTTTTACAAAATAAAGATTAAAAAAGTGTCGAATATCAGTTTGATTTGGTGAATAATACGTGCAATTCGATGAACAACTACACAGGATATTCTACCAGTAATGAAGCTGGATAAAATTAAACTTTCTGGATTTAAATCCTTTGCAGATCATACCACTATTGCTATTAATGGAAATTTAACCGCTGTGGTTGGTCCTAATGGCTGTGGTAAGTCTAATGTTATTGATGCAGTGCGTTGGGTGATGGGCGAAAGTTCTGCCAAACATTTGCGTGGCGACAATATGACGGATGTCATTTTTAATGGTTCATCAAGTAGAAAGCCGGTAAGCACAGCTTCTGTTGAATTAATATTTGATAACAGCGAAGGTAGAGTTGGCGGAGAATATGCCAAGTACAGTTCTATTTCTATTAGAAGACAAGTCAGTCGGGATGGTCAGTCTAAATATGCTTTAAATGGCACTCGTTGTCGGCGTAAAGATATAACTGATTTGTTTTTAGGAACGGGCTTGGGGGCTAAAAGTTACGCCATTATTGAGCAGGGCACTATTTCTCGATTAGTAGAATCTAAGCCTGAAGAATTGCGCATGCATATTGAAGAAGCGGCCGGGATTTCCAAGTACAAAGAACGTAGACATGAAACAGAAACACGGATGCGTCATACCCGTGAAAACCTTGAACGCCTGGATGACTTACGGGATGAAGTTGAAAAACAACTAACAAATTTAAAGAAACAGTCTGAAAAAGCTGAAAAATTTACCCATCTAAAAAAACAGGAACGGCAATATAAGCGTGAATTATTAGCCATACGCTGGAATAGCTATCATCAAACCTCGCAGCAATTAGAGGGTAAGTTACAGACGATTGCTACTGAGCATAATGGTTTGTTTGTTTTGCATCGCGAAATAGATAAATCAGTTGATAGCAAACGGATTGAGCAAAAAAATCAACAGCAGTTATTAGATTCAGCCCAGCAAGACTATTATCATGTGGTTTCCGAGGTTGGCCGGCTGCAACAAGCGATTAAGCATAATGAGGTGGCTCATGAAGAAACTTTGATTGAAATAGATCGCTTAAAACAACAGGCAGAGCATTCAAGTCAGGAATTTGATTTAGATATTAAGCAATTGGCAGCATTTAAAAAGTCTTTACTTGAGGCAGAAGAAAACCTGGCTGTTGTTAATGAACAGTTTGAGCAGCATTTATCTATACAGCACGGTTTGTTGGAGAGCAAAGGTGCATGGCAGTCAGAATGGGAAATGTATTTGAACGAAAGTTCTAAACACAGTGAACAGACTGAAATACAGCGAGTTAAGCTTGCTCATTTAAATAATCAATCACAGCAATTACAACAACGTCTGGATAAACTTCAGAGCGAACGAAGTGAGTTATCTGCAACTGATTTACAGCTTGAAATTGAGACTTTGGACAGCAGTATTGAGTTAATAAAAGTAAATAGGGAAGATTTGCAACAGCAACTTGAGACAGTTTATAAGCAAATTATTGATCAGCGGCAACAAATTAAAAACAGTCATGACAAGTTACATCAGAATAGGGCTGAACATCATAAAATTAGCGGTAAGATTACTTCCTTAGAGCTATTGCAGCAACATGCAATGGGTAAAGATAATAAAAATCTGGTGCAGTGGCTGGAAAAAATGGATTTATCTGAAAATCAGCGATTAGCTGAGTTTTTAGAAGTTGAGTCGGGTTGGGACAGAGCTTTAGAAACGGTTTTAGGCAGTTATTTAGAAGCCGTTTGTATGGATGATACTAACAAAATTGTGCAAGGTTTACAGTATTTAACTGATCAATCGCTTATTTTGTTTAATCTTTCTAGTGTTGAAAACACTAAAGCTGTAGAGCAGGATGGTGCTCTATCTGCATTGCTGGATAAAGTTAATACACCTTGGGATTTAACGGGTTTGTTAACAGGTATTTATTGTGCAGAAGATATAGCTTCTGCCAAACAATTAAGCCTGAAACTACAAGCACATGAATCAATTGTTACTAAAGAGGGTGAATGGTTTGGGCGAGACTGGATTAAAATTTCTCGTAGTAGTGACAGTAAAACCGGAGTTTTACAACGTGAAAAAGAATTACGGGATTTAAAACAGTGTCAAACTGAGCTATTTAGCGAGATTGAATCGCTTGAAGAGCAATTAGAAAGCATAGAAAGTACTTTAAAAGAGACTGAGAGTAATAGAGAGAATTTACAGCAACGGGATAAAGTTTTAGGCTCTGAATATTCCAGTAAAAGCTCTCAATTTAGTGCTTATTCTGCCAAACAAGAACAACAGCAACAAAGATTAAATCAAGTTAGCCAGGATATTGAAGCTATTATTTCTGATATATCAGAGATTGCAGAAACAGTCGATGAATCAGAGCAGTTAAAAATATCAGCAGAGCAAACATTAGAGGAGTTAATCAATAAAAAACAGGTGTTAGATGATCAAAATAAAACCTTGCAAACAAGCCAATATGAAGTAGATATAGCGGTTAATGAAGCAAGAAAAAACCTGCATAGCATTCAAGGGAAAATTGAGTCTTTAAAAGCATCTGAAGCCTTAACCAGCAAGCAAATTGAGCGGTTACAGATACAAAATCAACAATCTGCTGAACGTATCGCTGAATTAGAGAATAAATTGCATTCTGTACTCTCCCCACTGGATAATGAAAAAATACAATTAAAGGAATTTACAGTTCAGAAAGCAAGTTTAGAAGATAAATTAGAACAACAGCGCGAAGTTCAACAACAAATTGAATCTGAAATTAATCATAAAGCTGAGGAGCATACCAAAACTCAGCGAGCAATGGAGCAGCAAAAAGATTTATTGGATAAAGTCAGGTTTGAGCAACAAGATAGTAATGTCAGACAACAAACTATAACTGAGCAATTAACTGAAATTGATGCTGATCCAGAACAAGTTTTACAAGGTTTATCGACAGAAGCAGAGGAACAAGAGTGGAAACTCAGGGTAGAGCAATTTACCCGGAAAATTGAGCGTTTGGGGTCAATAAATTTAACAGCGATTGAGGAATATAAATCTCAATCAGAGCGCATGAATTTTCTTGATGAACAGCATGATGATTTAATCAGTGCTTTAAACACACTTGATGAAGCGATCAGTAAAATTGACAAAGAAAGCAGGCTGCGCTTTAAAGAAACTTTTGATAAGATTAACCAAGGCTTGCAAAATAAGTTCCCTAAGTTATTTGGTGGAGGACTCGCTTATCTTGAATTAACCGATCAAGATTTGCTGGAAGCAGGTGTTAATATTATTGCCCGGCCTCCAGGTAAAAGAAATAGCTCTATTCACCTGTTATCTGGTGGAGAAAAAGCCTTAACTGCGGTAGCATTGGTATTTTCCATATTTGATTTGAATCCAGCTCCTTTTTGCTTGCTGGACGAGGTTGATGCTCCCTTAGATGATGCTAATGTGGTAAGGTTTTCACAAATGGTTGAGGAAATGTCCGAAACTATTCAATTTTTATATATTTCTCATAATAAGGTGACTATGGAAATTGCAAAACAATTAGCGGGTGTTACTATGAAAGAAGCAGGCGTTTCCAGAATGGTTTCAGTTGATATTGAAGAAGCAGTGGACATGGCAGAAAGCTGATGGATAAAGAATTATTAAGAATCGTTATTATTTCTATAGGTGTTGCAGTCATCATTGTTATGGTGTTGTGGAGCCTTTTTAAAAGTAAATATCATGAATTTAATTTCTATGATCGAGGTAATCCACTGGATAATATTGATGATTCGTTAATTATGAATACGGATGATGATTTTGATATTGTTCCTTTAGGCTCCGCTGTTGATGAAGAGGATATTAAGCCAGACCCAATTACCATTGCTAGCGATAAAGCAAAAAAACAAGCAGCAACAAGCTCGAGCTCTCCAGCTAAGCCTAAACACAAGTCTAAGGCTAAACCTAAGCCCGTGGTAAAAGAATCTAAAAAATCAGATTTACCTAAAATAATTCAATTTAGTATTGTTTCTCGTTCTGACGAGGGGTTTAACGGTGAAAAATTGGTTTCAGCTTTTCAACTTGTTGGCTTGGAATATGGAAGTATGAAAATTTATCAACGATTGAATGGGCAACGTCAGGTAGACTTTGCTGTTGCCAGTATGGTTGAGCCAGGCACCTTTCCTGAAACAGAGTTGGATTCATTTAATTCCCCAGGTCTTGTATTTTTTCTTCAACTCAGTGAAATTGAAGAACCGTTGCTGGTATTTGAAGACTTTATTCAAACCATTAATCTTTTAGCAAACGAGTTAGCTGGTGAAAAGTGGGATCATAATAGACAGCCATTAACGGATGAAACTATTGACGCTTTTCGTTTGCAGATAGCTTAGGTATATTGAAAAAGGAAGGTTAGATGTAACCTTTTAGAGCTCGATTTGACACCCATTTGATAAAATTTTCTACTGGCATGGGTTTGCTGATTAGATCGCCTTGAGCAATGTCACAACCTAATTGTTTTAATTGATCCCACATTTCTTTATTTTCTATCCCTTCAGCTACCGTTTGCATGTTTAGCTCTTTAGCTAAAAGAATACATATTCTAACTACAGCTTTTGCATCTTTATCTTTAGTCATCTTGGTGATAAAACTTTGGTCAATTTTTAACTCAGTAAAAGGGGCTTGGCAAAGCTTAACCAAGGAAGAGTACCCTGTCCCAAAATCATCAATTGATAAAGAAAAGCCTTTCATTCTTAGACGGTTAAAAATATCTAATGATTCGGTCACTTCATTCATTAAGGCTGATTCATTAATTTCCAGCATAAAAGACTCTGGCTCAATACCATAGTGTTTCACCAATGCCTCTAATTTTTCTGGCATAGATAAATCATTAATATTTTGCGCTGATAAATTAATAGATACCATGACATTAAGATTATTATCTGAAATAATTTTATAGTCCTTAATGACTAAGTGAAGCACCTCTTCGGTTAAAAGGTTCATTAGATTATGTTTTTCAGCAAGGAGGATAAATTGCTTGGGTAGTACTAAACCTCTAGTTGGGTGTTGCCAGCGTAACAATGCTTCTGCCCCATTAAGCTTGAGGTCATTAATACTAACCTTGGGTTGAAAATGGATAATAAACTCATGATTGCGTATAGCTAGTTTTAACTCTTCAATGCTTATTACATCTGAAACGTTAGTGTTAGAATCTTTGCCAGTATTTAAAAGTTCAGTAGCTGTTTCAATGTTTATCTGTTGTTGTTTTTTTAAATTACATTCGATGAATGTTTTGTTAAGCAAGTTAATAAAGTTTTTTGCTCCAATTGGCTTGGTCAGGGTTGAGATAACATTAAGCTGCTTGGATTCAGCCAATTGTTTTGCAGAATGTAACACGCGTTCATCAAAACCACTGACTAAAATAAAATAAGGTTTAATATTTTGAAAAGCAAGTTCACGCATGATTTCAATACCATCTTTACCTGGCATTTTTAAATCCAGCACCACAATATCGTGTTTTGTAATAGTGCTTTTTAAGAAATCAGTACTTGAGGTAAATACCAAGGTTTCTAACTCAGCAGCTTTAGCCATTTCATGCATTAAATGGGCTTGTTGCTGATCGTCATCTACAATAAAGATTTTACATAGCTGGGTGCTTTCAGTCATTCTCTATAGCCTTAGGTAATAAAACCCCATTGAGTAATAAGCGTATATTAGTTAATAATTCTTTTGAGCTGTAGGGCTTGTTAAGCATATTTGCTTGTAGCTTTTGATTGAAGTCGGTATGTCTGTTACCACTAAATCCACTTGCTAATTGTATTTTTATTGCCGGGTAAAGTATAGAGATCTGTTTAGCTAATTGATAACCATCCATATTGGGCATAATAATGTCACTTAGAACAAGGTCAATATCGTTTGATTGAGCTAATAATATGTTGAGTGCCGCTTCACCTGAGCTTGCAGTTAACACCTTATAACCAAAGCGAGTCAAAATTTGATAGGCTAATTCGCGTAATGCGGGTTCATCATCGACAACCAGAATTCCTTGATGACCCGATAAGTGAGGATCAGGCTGCTCATTATCAATGGGGGTATTGTGTCCATTTTTATTATCATAATAGGGGAAGTATAAGGTGAACTCAGTACCATAATTTAATCGCGTATAGGTATCTATTGCACCGCCTGAACGTTCTACAAAACCAAATACCTGACTAAGACCCAAACCATTTCCTGCCTCACCTTTAGTGCTAAAGAAAGGATCAAAGATATGGTTTTTTGTTTCTTCATCCATGCCACAACCTGTATCAATAATATTCAGTTTCAGGTAATTATTCTCAGTTAATCCTAGTAATTTTGCTTCGTCCCTGGCAAGGTGAATATTCTGTGTTTTAATGGTGAGTGAACCACCTTCTGGCATGGCATATTTTGCATTAATACTCATATTTAATATGGCATCTTCTAGCTCATTCACATCAATCCAGATTGGCCAGGCTTTTTCATATAATGCGTAATTGAGTGTCACTGAAGCGGTTAGTGATTTTGCCAGCATATCTTTTAAACCAAACAGGATTTTATTAATATCACAACAAGCCGGGTTGCTACTTTCAGACTTTGAAAAAGCCAGCATTTTTCGTGTTAATCTGCGACCACGTTCACCAGCACGAATGATTTCAGTTATATAACCTTTAACATCCTTATCAATACTTGAGCATTTCATTTCTAATAATTCAGCGTAACCTAAGATAACGCCTAGCATATTATTGTAATCATGAGCGATTCCACCGACTAATTTGCCCAGAGCATCCATTTTTTGACTACGCTTTGAATACTCTTCTGCTAATCTCCGACGAGTGGCATCACGAGCTTCAGCTACTAAAAACTTTACTTCATCATGATCTCCAAAGACGGGGTGTACACTAAAGTCCACCCAGATTTTTCTATCAAGCAAAGCAAATTCAATTTCTCTGTCAACAGCTTCTCCTTGAGCCGCTAGCAAACAATCATTTTTAATTTGTTCTTTGGCTGTATTACTGTAGGAAAACCAGGGACAATCCCATAATTTTTCTCCTATAACATCTTGTTGTTTTAATCCTGATAGTCTTAAAGGGGTGGAGTTAGCAAAGTCTAATGTACCATCAGGTAATAGAATCCCTGCCATGGTAAGCAAGCCATCTAATATCTGCTGAACTTTATTTTGATTGCTTTTGACATCAGCTAATAAAAAATTAATTTTTTCAGCTAATAAGTTAAAACTATTGCCAATATGCTTGAGTTCATCTTGTGTATGAAGCTCTATACGTTTATCTAAATCACCATCGGCGAATAGTTTTAATGAATGAGTTAGTGATTGTACACTTTGTTTCATGGAGAAATAGATGCCTAGAACAAAATAAAGCACCATTAACATCAACACTAAAGATATTGAAATACTCAAGTAAAGACGATTTTTTGCGTGTTGCAATCGTTCAGTAATTAATGCCCTTATAGTGGGTAGCAGGGTTTGGTACATATCAGCATAACTTTTATCAATAGCTGCTGAGACTTGTAAAAAAAATGCTTTTGGTTTGCTTTGAAATGTTTGTGAAAGAATATCTGTGCCTATTAACTGAATAACCTGTTGTGCAGAGATTGTAATATTGCTGGATGTTGCTGTTAATTTAGGGTCAATGTTTGGGGTAAAACTTGCTGTTTTTCTAAGATTAATATTCAATGATTTTATAGAAGACTCAAGCTTAGCGATTAAGGTTAATATTTCAATGTGTTGATGCTCAGACA
>JAGLUC010000135.1 GCA_023134955.1 Methylococcales bacterium
AATACCCTGCCAGAACTTTTGGGACGATTAATAGCTTTGCTCTCAATCCTCTTGAGCAGCTATTTGGTCAGACTGAATTTTAGAGCTGTCCTGAAGTTTTTTGTCTGCCAGTTTACTGACTTCAGGGTAATTAGTCTTACCGGTTGCTAACACTGGAATATCCTTAACTACAAAAATCCTTTTAGGTAAACTTATAGCGTGAACCCCTTTGGCTGACTTAGCAAGTTGTTTGCTATCAGCTCCTTTTTGAGTGGTTAATAAAATAACCTGCTCACCTTTTTTAGAGTCTGGCATACTGGTAGAGGCATGTTGTGCATTTGGCCAGGCTTTAACTGCATGTGCTTCAATGGCAGCTAAAGAGACCATTTCTCCACTCACTTTAGCAAAGCGTTTGGTACGACCACGAATACTAACAAAACCATCCTCATCAATATTAACAATATCTCCCGTGTCGTACCAACCTTTGCCATAAACAGATTTTGGTGGAATGAGTTTTCCAGGGTTATCAGACAACAAATAGCCTTGCATAATATTAGGCCCGTAAACATGCAATTGTCCGGCATCTTCAATACCTGGTATCTGCTCTAATTTGTATTGCATATTGGGCATTAACCTACCAACAGTACCAGCTTTAAAGTCCATGGGGGTATTAACGGAAGCAACGGGTGCAGTTTCAGTTGCTCCATAACCTTCTAAAACACGAAGACCAAATTTTTCTGCCCATAAGTCACGAGTACTATCGTGTAATTTTTCAGCACCTGCAACTATATAACGCAGGGTGTAAAAATCATAAGCATGGGCTTTTTTAGCATAAGCGGCTAAAAAAGTATTGGTGCCAAACATAATAGTTGCCCCTATATCGTAGGCAATTTCAGGTATTACACTGTAATGCAGAGGAGATGGGTAGAAGAAAGTCTTCATCCCATTAAGCACAGGCAACATGGTTCCAACCGTAAAACCAAAAGAATGAAACATAGGTAAAAAGTTTAGAACTACATCTTGGGCATTAAAATTAATGCGTGCTTTTAATTGGTTGTGATTGGCCAAAATATTGGAATGAGATAGCACAACCCCTTTAGGTTCACCTTCTGAGCCAGAAGTAAACAGTATCACCGCAGGGCTATCAGGGTTAAATTGATGATGTTTATACCAAAGGCTTGCAGTTCTTCCTTGTACTAAGGCTTTAAGCTTGTCGAAAATAGAAATGGATTGAGCTAAGTCCTCTAAATAAATCAGGTTAACTTGTTTAGCCAGGGCATTAGCATCATCATCAAATTTAGCCAGTTCAATAAAACGACGAGAAGTTAACACAGTTTTAATCTTAGCCGTTTTACAAGCGGAGATCATACCAGCAGA
>JAGLUC010000136.1 GCA_023134955.1 Methylococcales bacterium
TACGTAACATGTTGATACATAAAAATATTATACGACAGGTAGCGGTATTAGGCTCTGACCCCTTTTTTGCTAAGTGACTTGAACCAATTTTGACTTCGTTTGCTTTTATTACTGTACCAATCAATCTGATCGTCAAGTCGTTCTTTAATATATGCTTCTTCGTCCATAACTTATTCCAATAATATTAACAATCATATTGATCTTTAATGTTGTCATGATAATAACGACCCACGGAACTAGCTGAAATAAATGACCTGAAAACACCCTCTGGGACTCTACAATATGAGTAGTAAGGATCACTATCTTCAAAATCTATGTACATCCGCATGGTTGCGGAGTCATAACCGATTTTACGTATTGCGCTAGACCTTACACTAACCCATTCAGTCACTATTCTCTCCTGTCTTCTAACCATTTATTAACAGGCAAAAGTGCCTATACCTTTCAACAGAGTCTAACTACTAGCCTTTATTATGTCAATAAACCAAAGCCCAAGATTATTAGATGAAGTTTGGGGGGTAATACGTTTAAAGCATTTTGCACTTAGTACAGAACGCAATTACTGTTCCTGGATTATTCAGTTTGTGAAATAGCATAAATTTAGTAGCAAAGCTGCATAAAAGCTTGATTCTGAGAAGAAAATCAATAGAACCAAACCTGATTGATTTGCATTCACACGCAGACTTTGAGCTTAATAAATTAAAAATCCAGCAGAGTTTGAAAAAAGGGTAGAACCTAATGTCATCAAGTTAAGCAAACTGAAATAGGATGGTGTGTAGTGAGCAATGCACTAGTGCATGGATGCACGTAGGTAGAGCAATGCAGGAGCAATTGCCGAGCGCATCTTTCATGATTGATGCGCTTCCTAACGTCAGCTCATCCTATGTTATCACCTTAACTTAACGACATTGGGGGTGTACCTTTTTAGGTCTGTAGCGATAACCATATGATTTAAAGGTTAAAATCCTTCAATGACTACTAATTCCTTTTTCTCCTTTTTCAGCTCTAACTTCTTGTATTGTGAGCTTATTCACGTCATTAAAAAGAACAACTTCTATAATGACTATTCAAACATTCCTAATTTATCCCACTTAATTAATTTTTAAATGAATAGCACAAAAATGACTGAACAGGAGCTTTGTAACGCAATTTTAAATTCAGAGAACTTTGAATATGTTACTAATAACCTTTCAGCTGAAATTTGTCTTTTTTTGGGGGCTGAACGCATCACTGTCTTTAAAAAAGGGTTGAATGATAATGAAATTATTTCTCGATTTAAAACCGACAAAGACTCAATAGAAATTAGGGTGCCTCTTAGCACATCTTCCATTGCCGGTTATGTTGCATTAAGTCAGCAACCTTTATTTTTTGAAGATGTCCATGATAGTTCAGAGTTAAAAAAAGTTCATACTGATCTTTCGTTCGATTACTCATTTGATATTAAATCTGGCTTTTCAACTAAAGCGATGATTGCAGTTCCCATTAAACGACATAATGTTTTACTCGGTGTGTTACAAATTTTAAACAAAGCGGACGGAAGCAGATTTAATAATATAGAAGCCAAAAGAGCATTACTTTTAGCCAGAATTATCGGTAAAAAATTTAGCGAAGAATTTAAAACAACGCCAACACCCTATGACTTTCTTGTTCAAAAAAAGTTAATTAGTTTAAAAGAACTACAAACATTAGAAAAGGAGGCTGCTAAACATAATTTGCATCCAAGTCATTTAATGACCAGGAGCTATAAAATCCCTTCAGAGATGATAGGAAAATCGCTGGAATTATTTTATCAGGTTCCTTACCAACCCTATGATAGCTCTATCATTCCCCCTAAAAAATTATTATCAAAAATCAAAAACAGCTATATTCGTAAAAATCTCTGTGTTCCTATATCAGGTGATGAAGAGAAAGCCACTATCGTTATTGATGACCCAAGTGATTACAACCGCATTCTTGAAATACAAAAAGTTTTAGGAATTAAAAACTTCATTATTCGTGTTTCCTTACCTTCTGACATTCTCAATTTTTTAGACAATAGTGGCATTAACACGGTTAATTCAGAAGATGAATTAAAGGCTATTTTAGACAAACCTCAGCATATAGCCATATCTGATAATCAGGCGCAAGATGATGATGAGGAGGATCCAGAAGTTGATTCAGATGCAGCCCCTGTTATTCAACTGATTAATCGTATTATTGATGATGCAGTACACTTAGGTGCATCCGATATTCATATTGAACCAGGCAAAGACAAGCAGCCTACAATTGTTAGAATGAGGATAGATGGAGAATGTCGTGAAATTGAGCGTATCCCCTACACATTTGGCCCTCCCGCTTTATCTCGAATAAAAGTAATGTCTAATCTGGATATTGCTGAACGCCGCCTTCCTCAAGATGGAAAGTGTAAGCGTAAAGTTTCTGGTAAGGAGATAGAACTTAGGGTATCTACATTGCCCACAGTAAATGGTGAAAGTGCCGTGCTACGAGTATTGTCAGATGCTGGTGCTCTGCCAATAGAAAAACTAAATTTAAGCGAACAAAATAGCAAAAACCTGATGCAACTGATAAAAAATCCACATGGGATTTTTTTAGTAGTCGGCCCTACTGGTTCAGGTAAAACAACCACACTACATGCCATACTGGGACATTTAAACACCCCGGATAAAAAAATATGGACGGCAGAAGACCCTGTTGAAATTACCCAGCCTGGGTTACAGCAGGTTCAAATCCAGCCCAAAATTGGTTTTGATTTTGCCTCCGCTATGCGCTCATTTTTACGAGCAGACCCAGACATCATCTTAATCGGTGAAATGCGTGACCGTGAAACATCACATGTTGGGGTCGAAGCATCCTTAACAGGTCATATGGTGCTATCAACATTACATACAAACTCTGCTCCTGAAACCATCACTCGCCTACTAGATTTAGGACTAGATTCCGCCAATTTTTCAGATGCACTGCTTGGCATATTAGCTCAACGGTTAATGCGAACATTATGTAGCGATTGTAAAACACCCTACTTCCCTGATGAAAAAGAAATGTCACAATTAAAGCACATGTATGGAGAAACTGGTTTTTCTACTTTAAATTTTGAAAACATCAGACAGCAAGTAAATAGTAATTTGAATACAGCTCAACGTGAAGCAATTGATTTTGAATCCGATAAAATAATATTATTTAAAGCCACTGGCTGTAGAAAATGTGACCAAACAGGGTATCGTGGCCGTGTAGGGATACACGAAATGTTAGTCGCCACCGATAAAATAAAGTCGAAAATTTTAAACAAAGCCTCAATTGATGAATTAAGAAATCAAGCTATAGATGACGGTATGCATTTGCTACATCAGGATGGTGTTTTAAAAATACTAAGCGGCCTAAGCGACATCCATCAATTACATCGGGTGGTAGCAGAAAACAAAACTTAAGGAACATAAAAAAACAGACCAAAACAATAGCAACAAATTGAAAGTCTATTTCTTTAATCTTATAAAGTGCATAACAATACAAAAGAAAAAAATCACCTTGCAAAATAGTTTACCTGTAAGTTAACATTATTTTAAATGTGAGATATATTATTTTATTGAACTGAATCCGATGAATGCCCTGTCGAGGATTTTCTAAATAGCTTGGATAGTAAGCAAGCACAAAAAGTAGCTTGGGTCATGCAAGTAGTTGAGGAGTTAGATAAAGTCCCAACAACATATTTAAAGAAATTAACAAACACCGATGATATATGGGAAATTCATTGTGTTAACAAATGGATTTCAAAAGAAAACACAAAATAAACCTAAGTCTGAAATTCTTCTCTCAGAACAAAGAAAGCAAGATTATCTAGCGAGGAATAGATTGTGAGTGATTTAAAAAAATATCTCAGAAAGAAAAGAACAGGATGAAATTTTTTCATTAAATTTTGACGAAGGCTATCAAGCCTTTAAAATTGGGCTTATGCTAAAAGAAGCAAGGGAAAAGTGGCTGTAACTTAGCTTCGTCACCTTCTCATTTTACAGCATGTTGATATATTTGCTCAAAGTCTTTCATTATTATTCAAGGTTTATCTGTATTAATCGTTGATAACAAAGAGGATTCCATACTAGTACTCCTGCAATTTTAGTTTGAT
>JAGLUC010000137.1 GCA_023134955.1 Methylococcales bacterium
AAAGATGGGAATATTACAAAATATCAGCTATTTTAATGTTGATATTACTCAATTGAGATAAGGTGATTTCATCACCCGAACGAAGCGTAGTTTTTTCAGCATAAAGTCCATTATGAGGCTGGCTATAAACTTCAAGACAAGCATCATTAACATTAAGTAGCCAGTATTCAGGAATATTATGTAAAGCGTACAAACGAAGCTTCTGGTTTTGATCGAATTTTAGTGAGCTATCAGCCACTTCAATTAATAATAGTACATGACTGGCATCTGGGTGCTGACTGCTATAAAAGTCAGCATTTGGTTTTAATAACATTAAATCAGGTTCTGGCTCTGATAAATCACCAAGTTGCACTGGGTTATGTACACTAACGATAGCCTGGTTTGCTATAAATCGTGCCAGAAGTTGGTTTAGACGGTTTATATGTCCCGAGTGATTACTACCAATAGGTGCCATTTCAATAATTTCTCCATTAATAAGCTCAAGACGACTACCAGGTGGAAAAATATTTGCCTCACCTAATTTTTTCCATTCAGCCAGATTGGTTAAATGCTTTTTATAAAAATTTTCAGTAGATACAGACATAGTCAAAACGATTTAGATGAATTAATTTAAAATATAATACACCTTTAATTAAGCAAACTTATTCCAAAATACTCCAATTAAAAAATGACCACATTTCCCATAGAAAAAATTCGTGCAGATTTTCCTATTTTAAATGAGAAAATTCGTAACAAACCGTTAATTTATTTGGATAATGCCGCTACTTGCCAAAAGCCATTAGTGGTTATTGATAGTATTTCAAACTTTTATAAACATGAATATGCCAATGTACATCGCGGCGTGCATACGCTGAGTGTCAAAGCAACAGATCGTTATGAGGGGGCAAGAGAAAAGCTTAAAACCTTTATCAATGCCAGTAGTACTAAAGAAATTATCTTTGTCAAAGGTACAACAGAAGCGATTAACCTAGTCGCTCAAACATTTGGTAAAACCAATATTAAACAGGGTGATGAGATATTAATCACTGCTATGGAACATCATTCAAATATTGTGCCATGGCAAATGCTGTGTAAAGACACGGGTGCAATCTTAAAAGTAGCACCGATAAATCTACAAGGTGAATTGATTTTCGATGAATTTGAAAAACTGATCAGTGATAAAACTAAGTTGGTTTCTGTAGTTCACATGTCTAATGCCTTAGGCACAATTAATCCCGTTAAAAAGATTATTGCAGCGGCTAAAGCTAAAAATATCCCTGTCTTATTAGATGGCGCACAAGCGATTCCTCATATGTCAGTTGATGTGCAGGCACTGGATTGTGACTTTTATGCATTCTCTGGACATAAAATGTATGCCCCTACAGGTATCGGCGTGTTATATGGCAAACAAGCTCTATTAGAAGCCATGCCTCCGTATCAAGGTGGTGGTGATATGATTCGCAAAGTGACTTTTGAAGAGACTGAATATAATGCTTTACCTTATAAATTTGAAGCGGGTACACCTAGTATTGCTGATGTAGTTGGGCTAGGTACAGCGATTGATTATCTGACAGAAATAGGCATGGATAATATTGCTAATTATGAAGCTGAATTATTGGATTATGCCACTAAAAAGGCTAAACAAATAGAAGGCTTAAGAATTATCGGTGAAGCAAAGGATAAAGGGGCTATTTTATCGTTCGTGTTAGATAAAGTTCATCCGCATGATATTGGGACTATGTTAGATAGTTTAGGTATTGCAATCAGAGCAGGGCACCATTGTGCCATGCCAGTGATGGACTTTTTTGAAGTTCCAGCCACCGCAAGAGCCTCTTTTGCTATGTATAATACCAGGCAAGAAATTGATGTGTTAATGAATGGAATAGAGCAATTAATAGAGGTGTTCGGCTAATGTTTGATGATTTAAGGGATTTGTACCAAGAAGTGATTTTTGACCATAACAGAAATCCACGTAATTTTAGAGTGATGGAAGATGCTGACCGACAAGTAGAGGGTTTTAATCCGCTGTGTGGTGATAGATTAACCTTGTTTTTAAAAATGGATGGTGATCAAATTGTTGATGCCAGTTTTCAAGGATCAGGTTGTGCAATTTCTACCGCATCAGTGTCATTAATGACTGAAATTGTAAAGGGTAAAACAGAAGAGCAAGCAGAAGCGTTATTTAAACAATTTCATGAAATGACCACAGGTAAAGAAGAAAATATTGATCTGGAAGCGATTGGAAAGTTAGCTGTATTAGCAGGCGTAAGAGAATATCCAGCACGGGTTAAATGTGCAACATTGGCATGGCATACATTAGATGCGGCTTTGAAGAATGAAGAGAGTTCTATTTCGACTGAATAAATTTAGAGTCACTTTCATATTGCTATGAAGTGAATGAATAAAAATACTTGCTTCTTTAACAATTCAAAAATGATGAAAATATGATTTGTTGGATGTGTAATCACTCCCTAGCCAATTCTAGGGAGCATATATTTAAGAAATCAGATTTAACAAGAGTTTTTGGCAAAGGCCCTTTTAAAGGGCATAATGCTGTAAGTCATTTTAAAAATGGAAATGAGAATCATATACAAGGGGCTGATTCTAAAAAGCTTAAATATAAGTCTAGTTTATGTGAAGCTTGTAACACTACGGTGACTCAACCTTTTGATAGAGCATACGATAAATTTATTAATTATGTTTATAAAAATGAAGCACTAATTTTAAAAAAGAGATTTATAGATTTCTTTGAAGTTTATGGGGAATCCTTTGAAGAAGAGCAAAGAAATTTATATAAATATTATGCAAAATCTTTTGGATGCAGATTGATTGATGCTGGATCTGATGTTCCTAGCGATGTATGTGATTTATTTTTTAAGGACTCTTTCAACACAAACCTTAGAATTAATTTTTCTGTAAGTGAATGTTTATTAAGTATGCCTAATAAAGATAGAGATGGCTTTTGTGGTAAAGGTGATTTAGATGTATTGAAAGATAAGAAAAATTCTAAAAAAACTAATGGTTATCAGTGGAGTGAACATGTTTCTTGGTTATATGCTCATCACTGGTATAGAACAACCCCTGATGGAAAATTAGGCTCTATTTGGATTGCAGACAATCAGTTTATTTATTTAGGTAGTATTGAATCAGATGAAAAGTCACTGGAATATTTTGAAAGAAAAATTAAAAATATTTTAGATTAGATTTAAAACAAACTAAGTAAAGTAAATAAATTATTAGGCTTTTAGGGGTAACAAAACAGGAAACAATAATGCTATTACAAGAACAAATTATTGAAGAAATTAAGCAAATTCCCAGTAATAAACTGGTGGAGACTTATGATTTAATTCATTATTTTCGTCTTGGTTTAAATCAACAAAAACAAGCTAGCAAGATAACTGAAAAACAGCGTCCTATTGGGTTGTCAAAAGAGAAGTTTCAGGTTCCTACTAGTTTTTATGAGTCTCTTAGTGATGAGATTCTTGATAATTTTGATGGTAAATAGATGAAAGCTCTTCTCTATACTTGTACTTTATTGAGGATTGCAAGTGATGCTAAAGAATTAAGTGATCAAGCTAAAGCTTTGTTTCAAAATACCGATAATGCTGTTTATTTGAGGAGTGTGTCAGTATGGGAAATTATCGTAAAAAACAAATTAGGCAAATTACCATTACCTGATAAACCAGCGAAATTTGTTACTGAGCTATGTGAAAAGCATTTTATTGAAAATATCTCTTTAGATCATAAAGCTATTTTTCATTTGACAACCTTGCCTGATTATCATCGTGACCCTTTTGATAGAATGCTTGTTTGTCAAGTAATTGAACACGATTTTACTATTTTAACTTCTGATAATTTAATTACTCAATACCCTATCAAAACAGCTTGGTAACAATAAAGAAGTTAAGATGGGAATAAAAACACCACATAAATATTCTGAAAAATTAGCCGTTCTGTATCTAGGGCAAGGTGAAATAGAACCATTTAGCCAACTTGCAGAGCGATTAAACGTCCCTTTATTAGAATCCGCAAATAAAAAAACAGCAGAAGATTTCTTCTTAACCTGGCGTGATGGCTGTCTAAAACTATTGGATAAAGAATTGCTGAAAAAAGGTGGTTTATCGGTTGATATAGCACCACGCCCTGGAGAACAACGCTCATGGCCAGCACCTAAAAACACTGCGTTAGCACATGCCTTAGGGCGTAAAACCCAAACCATTATTGATGCTACTACAGGCTGGGGACAAGATAGCCTGCATATTTTTCGTATGGGGTATTCTTTGCGCTGTATTGAACGCTCACCCATTATGGTTGAGTTATTAGATGATGCATTTAAACGATTAGAGCAGACTGACTGGGTTAAAAATTTACAGCTAAAAGTTCCTGAATTAATTGCGGGTAATGCCATAGAGGTTTTATCGACTTTAGATGATCAGCCTGAATGTATCTATATAGACCCAATGTTTCCCCCAAAGCGAAAACAATCAGCACTGCCTAAAAAATCAATGTTGATACTACGTGATTTACTGGGTGATGATGCTGATAAAGATCAATTATTTGAGGCGGCATTTCAGGCTGCTACTAAAAAAGTCGTAGTAAAGACACCTGATTATGCTGATCCGATTGCAGGCAAACCCAATGAAAGTTTTAGTGGCAAGCTATTACGTTACGATGTTTATTTAAAAGGTTAAAAATGACAGACTGGATTGATGTATGTGCGGAAAATTCACTGGCGGAAGGTGAAAATATAATTGTCGAGGTGGATGGCACAGAAGTCGCTATCTTTAAAGTTGATGGACAGTTTTATGCCATAGAAGATGTTTGTAGTCATGATGGAGCAGAAATAGCCAGTGGAGAATTGGACGGAGATGAAATTATCTGCCCACGACATGGTGCTCGTTTTTGTGTTAAAACAGGTGCGGTAAAATGCCCACCTGCTTATGAGAACGTGGATACGTTTCCAGTTCAAATAATGAATAGTCGGCTACAAGTTAGAGATGATCGCTGGGATTAATATGGATTACTTGGATTGAGATTTAGACCCTATATTTATAACGCTTGGTTTCGTTAAAGTACGTTGGTATGGTTTGCTGTTTGGTATGGCTTTTATTTCCAGTTATTTATTAATGTATTGGATTTATAAGCGCGAAAACAGAAACCCTGATGATGCTGATGATCTACTTTGGCATATTGATTGGCTTATATCTATTTCAGTTACGAGTAGAAGAGAAATTTGTCTGGTTTATAGACAGGATTTCAGTAGTCTGTGCATTAGGTGCCTGCTTCATCCGTACAGGTAATTTTTTAAATTCAGAAATAGTCGGCATACCGACAACAGCTCCTTGGGCAGTTGTTTTTACACGTATTGATTCATTACCAAGACATCCTGTGCAATTATATGAAGTAATATCATACTTTTTTGTGTTTGTTTTGCTATTACATATGTATCGAAAAATGCAAGATGGCATCAGACCCGGTGCAATTTTTGCCACTTTTCTTGTGATTGTTCTTATCGCTCGATTTTTTCTTGAATTCTTAAAAACCAAGCAGGAGGTTTATGAAAGTGATTTTTGGTTATTAACCGGACAGATGCTTAGTATTCCGTTCATTTTAACTGGAATTTTATTTATAAGTTATCCTGCTTTTAAAAAAATGTTTTCAACCAAGTTAGAAATACGTTCTCTGTTATAATTGATCGTTTTACCGTTGTTTGATAAACATTCATGCAAGAAATAAATCCAATAAAAAATACCATTGTTGATTTACGTAAAAGAGGGAGTGACCTTAAAGATTATCTTGATTTTACGACCAAAAGTGAACGGCTGGTTGAGGTTTTAAGAGAATTAGAAGAGCCAGAAGTCTGGAATGATCCTGCGCGTGCGAAAGCATTAGGAAAAGAGCGTGGCTTGTTGGTGGTTGTCGTTGATACTATCAATGCGCTAGAACAAGGCCTTGAAGATGCGGAAGAATTGCTGGAAATGGCAG
>JAGLUC010000138.1 GCA_023134955.1 Methylococcales bacterium
TCATCAAACTAAAATTGTAGGAGTAACTAGGTCGCATCCATTACGGGTGGAGAGGACAAACAGCTATGCGCTGGACACTGGCTGGATTTATTTATTTCTTTGTTATTCGCTTACTTCGGTAGCAAGTTTGTTTTGGAATTAATTTTGAATATTAATTGAATGTATTTTGGTGGGTTAGACTTAAAACAAAGAGTAGGAAATTTAATTTAAATACGCTTTAACCGCTTTTTTGCCTTGGTTAAAACCCTGTAGAAGCTTCGAAAGCTCTATTTTTTTTTGCTGCCCCAAATCCATTAATCGCCGATCCAATTGCTGGATGGTTTGTATTCCTATCTGGATAGTAGCTACTTCATCTGTCAGTTCGTCTGCATCAAAAAACTGCTCTAACAGCACACGTCGTTCATTTTCAAGCTCTTTGACATCATCCCACTCACCAGTTTGCGCTTTTTCCAGCATTGTCTGGCTCATTAAAACCAATGCAGCCATATTGATATCTTCAAGCCCCATAATCTGCTTCCTGACCGTCAATTGCATCCCAGCTTGATTTTATATCAACCATCAAACCTGACACTTCATCTAACATGGCTTCATCACTTTTAGCATTTGCTTTCATTAATTGATGAATCATATAATCGTAAAGCCGATCTAAATTCATGGCGACCTCACCACCTAACTGAAGATCTAAGCTAGAGCGCAAACCTGCAACAATATTAATTGCTTTAGTAATATTTACGCCTTTATTGGCTATCTCTTTACGCTTAACATTTCCTTTAGCCAGTGCAATTTTTTCCAACACACCTTCCATCATCATTTGCACTAAACAGTGTGGTGA
Organism: Methylococcales bacterium; assembly: GCA_023134955.1. Lineage (GTDB taxonomy): Bacteria > Pseudomonadota > Gammaproteobacteria > Methylococcales > Methylomonadaceae > QPIN01. Next base: position 833 of record JAGLUC010000138.1, read on the forward strand.
CGCATCCATAACCCCACCATGAACACCGATAGTTTTATACTGTTTCATTGCTGCACTTGCGTTCATAATTATTCCTTAGTTTCGACTTGATTTTGTTACTATCTTTATCGTCTTAAACAAGTATATCTTTAACCTGTTTTTAGCATAAACCAACTATTTCTGATTTCTTACCACACCTGGTAAATTACCTAATTGCTGGCTCAAAAAAGTACTTGTTCCTTGTAGCTGTCCCAACAAGATATCCATTGCTGAAAACTGTGCTCTATATCGTTTTTCAATAGCGGCTATTCGCTTGCCTAACTGCTCACGGTCATCAGCCACGCCTTTAATGCCATTTTTCAGACTACTTGTTCTGGACTCAAGTACGCCATCAGAAGCTAAATAACCCTCTAATGCTTTATCCAAATTGGCGACCAATGCATTTTCACCTGCAAACAAATTTGAAATAGCGGTAAAATCAGTGGTCATCACTTCATTTAATCGAGTATTATCTACTGTTAAATGTCCTGACTCATTAGTTGTAATACCAATTTCTGCCAAGGTTCCAAAATCCAGACCATCAACTGAATCTGAGATTATATGGCGCAGACTATTTTGTACACCTCTTAAGGCGGGGTCTCCTTGCAACGCTCCAGCCACTTTGGTTTCTGGATCAAACTTCCCTAATTCTTTTAAAACATCAGTCAATTCATTATAAGCGGCAACAAATCGTTTGACTTTTGCTTCAACTGCCCCATCATTTAATTCAACTGTTAATGTTTCTGTTGTGCCTACCGCCTCTTTTTCAAGGTTAATGGTCACCCCTGCCAACACATCAGAAATACTATTGCTTCCTCGTGTAACCAACTGTCCATCCAAATTAAAACTAGCGTCCTGCGCTGCTTGCGTTAGCGTTAAATTAGCTGAATCAAGACGTGTTAAATCAAAGCCATCTAGTGCATCATCATCCACTGCTGCTACAGTAATTGTATTGGCTGCACCTATGCTATCTGAATTTAATACTAATTGGGGGCCGCCATCAACATTGACAATTGAAGCAGTAATACCTGGATTATCTGTTGCTGCATTAATCGCATCACGTATACCTTCTAAGGTATTATTGCTAGCATCTAGTGCAATTTGAAAAGTATTCGCGCCTAGTGAAATATCCAGCGTCCCAGTACCAATGACTTCTGTATCCGCATCTGTAAAGCTACCTGATCGCAGCTTTTCTGATTGAGCCAAGCTTAACACTTCAATACTATAGGTTCCTTTAGTCGCTGTATCATCAGCAGTCGCGGTAAATAAATTACTATCACTAGAGCTAGCAGAACGAGGTAATAAACTAGTGGTATCTTCCACGCTACTTAAAACTGATCTGAAATCACTCAGTGCTGACTTTAATTGTCCAATAGCCGATAAATCAGCTTGTAGCGTTGCTTCTCGCTTATTTAGCCTAAACGAGGGCGCAGCTCCTTCTGCTCTAACCAATTGCGTAACAAGACTATCAATATCTAACCCAGATCCAATACCTGATGCTGTAAGAGCCATGATGCTACCTCTTAAAATTCAAACGATTTGAAATAAACAAAAACCTTCTCTGCAAGAAAATTATCAAGCGGTTGAACTAAACAAATTAATAGCTTTCCCTTTATCATCTACTTCCATCTGCTCATTCAAATGTCTCGCTAATGCCAACAACTCTTCCGATGGAAACTGCTTAATAATTTCTTTACTTTTAGTGTCCAAAATTGTCACTACATTCCTGCCACTTTCTTCATCAATAGAAAATGTCAGATCCCGATGCACATTTTGCACTTGCTCACTAATTTTAGTAATTACTGCTACCAACTCTTTTGCATCAAGCTCTTTATCCTTCACAGATTTCTCTGCTTGTTTAGAGCCTGCCAAATGTTTTGCCTGAGTAACTAGCGTAAGTTTTTCTTCTTTTATTTTATTTTCCGACACTTTATGCAAAGCAGAAAACCCAGATGATTTTAAATCAATCGGGGCTATATTTGCGAGATTGTGATTAATATTCATAACCGACTCCCAATTAAACTATAAGTAGTGAGCCTGACCTATTATCAGACTCACCATCCTTAGATATTTTAACCAAGTAAGCTAAGAACACTTTGTGGTACCTGGTTAGCCTGAGCCAACATTGCTGTACCTGCTTGCTGTAGAATCTGAGCTCTAGTTAAGTTAGCAGTTTCAGCCGCGAAATCAGCATCTAAAATACGACTACGTGCAGCACTTAAGTTTTCAGATGTAGTTTGCAGGTTAGTTATTGTTGCATCAAACCTATTTTGTATCGCACCCAAATCCGCTCTTATTCCACTAACTTGTGCCAATGAAGCATCAATAATGTCAATTGCATTTTGAGCACTATCAATATTACTTACATCAACCGTACCCAATTTCTTAGCTACCGAACCAATCGGTAAATTTGCAGTAGCATTGTCAAAAACACTAGCTCCTGTATTATCAAGAGTTGATTCAACAGTATATGTGTTTGATGAATGCAAATTAACTTTTCCAGAAACTCGGGCACTATCAGCAGCAGCAGTTGTTAATGTTTCAGCATTCCCATCAAAACCAGCAACATCCATAGTTGACGCACCATCACTATGCGTAAAGTCTTGAATAACAATATCTTTACCATCAGCCTGTGTTAATTTTACAGTTCCATCTGTATTTATCTCTGCAGAAACCCCGGTTGAGCCAGCTTGTTTATTAATTTCAGATACTAATGAACTTAAGTCTGTTGTTGTAACTTGTGCAGAAATAGTTTTACGAGTACTGTCTGTTGCAGTGCCATCACCAGTATAAATATCAAAAGAAATTGTTCCATCAGTTATCCCTGATGAAACTGTCAACTCAGTAACCGCATCTGCAGTAACACCTGTTTCTGGTTCACGAGATGTGATTTCAGCAGCTATATCAAATGCCGAATCACCTGCAACTACAGTAACTGGATCAACTGCAGGTAATGTCCCAGCACCAATAGAACCAAATGAGCCACTAATACTAATATCTTGTGCCCCAATTGTATTGACTAGAGGATCTGTAGCAGCCGCAACCGTTGCAGAGCCAGTACCTAAATTTGCTGTTGTATTAATTCCTTCTAGCTGATTATCTTGAAGAAGAGTTGTTGACGATCCAGCAACAGATACGTTAATAGTCTGATTGGCATTTGCACCAACTTGAAAACTTTGTGAAGTAAAAGACCCATCCAATAATTTTAAACCGTTAAATTCAGTTGTACTGGATACACGATCAATCTCTTGTTTGATTTGATTAACCTCTGACTGCAATGAAGCTCTATCAGATGCTGCATTAGTTGAGTTAGCTGCCTGAATTGCAAGCTCACGCATACGTTGTAGTAAATTTCCTGTTTGTGATAATGCACCTTCCGCTGTTTGCGCTAAAGAAATACCATCATTGGCATTTCGTGCTGCTTGATTTAACCCTTTAATTTGAGATGTCATACGATCTGAAATCGCAAGACCCGCTGCATCGTCTTTTGCACTATTAATACGTAGACCTGATGATAATCTTTGTAACGACTTTGCCAGATCACCTTGTGATCTATTTAAGTTACGCTGTGAGTTCAACGATAATACGTTGGTGTTGATGACTGAAGCCATGATAGTTCTCCTAGATATTTCAATAAAAAAGTTACCTTAGAGACAATTAATTTTCTATTATTGTCTCTCTGGCTAAGTTATCGACGCTCTAAAAAAAACCTTTAATATTTTTACTTATTACTTTTCCTGTGTTTTTCAATTAAAAATCAATTGGTTGGGCAAATATAAAATAACGACATATTTTTTTGACTGTTTGTTTGAACTCCATCACAAAAAAATAACAGCAATGATCTTCACAATCCTTGCATTAAATAACGCCCATTATGCTTTAACCATTTACGCTGTATTTTATAGTCAGGTAAATGTGCCTCAACCAACTGCCAAAAGTTGCTGGAATGATTTCGCTCTTTAATATGACACAGCTCATGTACCACCACATATTCCATTACTTCTTTAGGGGCAAGTATTAACAGCCAGTTCAAATTAATATCATTTTTAGCGCCACAACTGCCCCATCTGGTTTTCTGGGTTTTTATTCTAATAAACCGTGGATATAAATTAGCCTGCCAGGCATATTTATCAACAATGTTTTTCACTTCTTGCAATGCATGACTTTTCAAACAAGCAATTAAAGCCAGTCTAATTTGTTCACTAGCCTCAGCCTCAGGTATTTTTACGGGTAGATGAAGCATAATCTTTTGCCGGTTTAACTCTATTTTTATTTTCTTAAATGATGTTGGTTTAATTTGAATACCGACCTGCTGCCCCTGAAACGGTATAGTTACTCCATCAACATATTTTTCTGGGGCTAAACGAGCTATATTTTGAGTTTGTTGCGCAATCTTATCAACTGTGGTCATCACCCAGTCTTGTTGGGATTTTACAAAGGCATGTATTTTACTCTCTGAAATACGCAAAGGAGCAACCACTTCAATTTTCTCAGGGGTAACAATAATACGTGTCTTTTTTACTCGTTGACTACGTCGAATGCTGTATTTAAATGCTAGAGTATTTATATTAATCGTTCCAAAAGTATTCGCAGTAATGAAAA
>JAGLUC010000139.1 GCA_023134955.1 Methylococcales bacterium
TGAAAATTTAGCTGACTGGAATAGCAAAGCATTTTCAGGGGAAACTGACTATAGATTAACTCGACTTAATAAAACAGTCGTTTTAAAAGCAGAAAGTCATTCAGCCGCTTCGGGGTTATTTAAAGAGCAAAGGATTGATCTGCAACAAACACCTTTTTTAAATTGGCGCTGGCGCATTGATAATCGATTAAAAAAAAATAACGAACAGAGTAAGTCAGGGGATGACTATAGTGTTAGACTTTATGTTGTTATCAGCGGTGGCTGGCTGTTTTGGAGAACTAAAGCCATTAATTATGTATGGGCTAGTCAATCTGCTAAAGGAGATGCCTGGCCTAATGCCTTTGTCGGCAATAAGGCAATGATGATTGCATTACGTTCATCAAAGGATAAAACAAAGACATGGTATCAGGAAAAACGTAATATTATGCAAGACCTGAAAACACAATTTGGTACAGATATTCGCTATATTGATGCAGTTGCAATAATGACCGATACAGACAACGCCAAAGGTACTGCAATTTCTTATTACGGCGACATTTATTTTAGTGAAAAATAATTATGCACAATACTTTACCTCATTTAAAAACAACTGATTTCCCAGCCATTACTCGAAATAATCTGGAAGTATTACAACTTAATCTAGGGTATTTATGTAATTTAAGCTGTACCCATTGTCATGTTAATGCAGGACCTAATCGCACGGAGCTAATGGATAAGATAACTATTGATAAAATCTTATACTTTATCGACCAGCATAATATTCAAACAATTGACTTAACTGGCGGCGCACCTGAAATGAATCCTCATTTTAAATATCTGGTGCGTGCTGCTTTAGATAGGGGCGTAAAAGTAATTGATCGCTGCAATTTAACTATCTTGCTAGAGCCAGGTTATCAAGATTTACCTGGGTTTTTAGCAGAAAATCAAGTTGAAATTGTGGCTTCTTTACCTTGTTATATGGAAGACAATGTTGACAAACAACGTGGCAAAGGAACCTTTAATGCCAGTATTACTGCCTTACAAAAACTCAATGATTTAGGCTATGGACAGACTGATACTGATCTTGTTTTAAACCTGGTCTTTAACCCTCAAGATGCCTCTTTACCCCCTGAACAAAAAGCACTTGAACTGTCTTACAAACAACATTTAAAAGACCAGTTTAATATTGTTTTTAATCAATTATTCGCCATGACAAATTTACCTATTCAGCGTTTTGGCAGCGTATTAATTAGCAAAGGTAAGTTCGATTCATATATACAGTTACTAAAAGACAATTTTCTAGCACAAAACCTGGATCATGTGATGTGTAAAAACACTGTTAGTATTGATTGGCAGGGCTATGTTTATGATTGTGATTTTAACCAAATGTTACAATTACCTTTAGGTTCAAATAAACAAAAATTACATATCAACAATTTATCTAACCATTTCTTTAAAGGACAAACCATTAAAACCCTACAACACTGTTATGGCTGTACCGCAGGACAAGGAAGCAGTTGTGGTGGGGCTTTGTAAATTAAACCTTTCTGTCAGCATTTTTCCAGACATATATTTAAGCTAAAAGTTGTTGAATTTCATAATTAACTGGAGACAAATGCCACAGGTAAAGTTGGAACACGTTTTCACCTATCCAGATGGTAATAACACATTCCCCTCAATAAAAATTTAATTTTCCAGTTTTTGCAATCTACTTTCTAAATCTTTAAATTTCTTAAAAAGTTCAGGTAATTTGCTAAGTGCTACCAATTCTCTCCAGACAACTTTTTTATCCTTAGCAGGACTGCCAAACATTTGGCTACCTGCTTTAATATCACTCGCAATACCTGATCTAGCCATAAGAACAGCTTGCTGACCAATGTTGACATGATCTGCAACACCCACGCCTCCTGCTAAAACAGCACCATCACCAATAGTACATGAACCAGAAATACCTACTTGGCCACAAATAATAACGTTTCTGCCGACTTGATTGTTGTGCCCTAATTGCACTAGATTATCAATTTTACTACCTGCACCAATTGTTGTAGAGCCTAATGCTCCTCGATCTATACAGGTATTAGCGCCAATTTCCACATGGTCAGCAATAATAACATTACCAACGTGGGGGACTTTGACATGTTGATTGTTACGATATTTATAGCCAAAGCCATCAGCTGCGATAATAGCACCTGAATGAATAATGACGTTATTACCGAGTTGCGTATTATCGTAGATAACAACATTTGGATAGATGCGACAGTTTTTACCGACACTAACATTTCGACCAATGTGTACACTGGGATAAATTTCTGTTTCATCGCCAATACTAGAGTGCTCATCAATGGTAGAAAAAGCACCTATATTGATGTTTTTGCCAAGAGTTACGTTATCAGCAATGGCTGATTGTTTAGAGATTGAGCGAGTAATCTCAGGGGTTGGGTGCAATACATTAACTGCTTTAAGAAAGCTTATTTCTGGATCATCACAACTAAGAAAAACCAGGCCTTCTGGCGCACCTTCTGTTGAAAATTTGCTGGAAATAAAACAAGCTGATGCTTTAGTATTTGCCAGGTATTTTGTATATTTAGCATTACTTAATACGGTGACTTGACTGACTTCTGCATTCATTATGTCAGCAGCCGCAGAAATTTCTAAAGAGGAATGTTCGTCTTGTATTTCTGCATCACAAAGTTGAGCAAGTTCCTTGAGGGTAAGCATCATATTATTTCCAAATTCCAATAATGTTAGTGAAGTCATCAGTCCATGGCTTCATGTCAAAATACAAAGGCAGTTTTTGCCAGTTACCTAAACGACTTTTTACCAGAGGTTTAAGCGTCTCAGGGTTTTTAGCCATAACCACCCAGTCGGTTGCAATGACTAATGGTATCTTTTTTTGTGGTTTAAATTGTTGAATCAGTGCTGAAATTTTTAAATATCTTGCATGATCAGAGATAACTTTTTTTATTTCCAAATGTCGATTGGTAATATGAAATGCCAGTATGCCATTGGATTTAAGTTTTGTGAAATAAAGTTGCATAGCTTCACGAGTTAATAAATGAGTAGGTACAGCATCAGAGCTAAAGGCATCCATAATTAACAGATCAAATTTCTGATCATTTTCATTGGCTAATGACAAACGGGCATCACCCACTTTGTAGGTAGTATTTTTACTGCATCGAGTTAAATAAGTGAAATAATCGGTATTTTTAGCAATAGCAATCACTAAAGGATCAATTTCATACTGAGTCCAGTGCTGTTGAGGTTTAGCATAACAGGCTAATGCGCCAGCACCCAGCCCTACTGCACCAATTTCCCAGCTGTCAGATTGCTGATCAAACACATTAAATAATTGCCCCATAGGCCCTGGACGACTGTAATAAGTTAAAGGTGTAGTTTGTAAGTGAAAGGCTAAGCGTTGTGCACCATGTTTTGTAGTGCCATGAAATAATTCGCGATATTTCTCAGCCTGATTGTTTTCATTAATCAAAACACTTTCTCTTACCGATAAAACACCAAAAAAACTACGTTCTTGATAAATGATGTTAGATATAAGTGACTGCATGCCTATGGTAAAAAATAAGATAACAGCAGTTAATAAAGCCAGACTAACAGGGCGTGAGCGGAAAGCATAGCTTAATCCAGCCAGTAAAATAAGTCCGTTAGTTGCGCTATATATCAGTGATTGAGACAACTTCTCACTGAATAGATAAACTGCAAATCCAGTACATAACAGTAAGATAGGAAACAATGCCTGTAATGACAATTTTTGCTTATTAAAATCTGGGCGTAATAATAAGGCTGCAACAATCATGATGGGGTATTCATAAACCGCATTAAATATAAACGGCGCAACAAAGGTATTAAACATACCCCCTAACATGCCGGCAAATGACATAATCAGGTAAAAAGTAGTTAAGTGATCAGTATGTGGGCGATGCCTAGCTAGTTCACCATGACAAACCATCACCGCAACAAAGAAAGCCACTAAATGCAAAATTAAATTAAGCCAAAATGGCAAGGCAGCTGGGTCAACAAATGCGTAGGCGATAAAAGGCAATAAAATGACAGCTTGCAAGCTAACCATGGCAGGATGAATTTTATCTGCCCATTTAGAAAATACCAGAATAAAGCTTAATAAATACAGCGTTAAGGGAATAATCCACAACAAGGGTACAGAGGCAATATCTGTACTGATAAAG
>JAGLUC010000014.1 GCA_023134955.1 Methylococcales bacterium
GACATTGCCTCAAGCCCCTTTTTCCAAAAAAAGAGCTCAAAAGAAAAATTCTTTCACAACCCCTAATTCTCATTCACACACAAAAACACATAGAAACAAGATCGCTCTCCCTTTTATCTTTAGCCTTGCGTCTTTAGCCTGCTCTTCTATATCTTAACCAAAACCTCACCGCGTCCCATTTCAGACATATCGCCACCATATCGCTGTACACGATTAAAAGCTGCTGAGTCTTTTGCAAATTTAGAGTTAAATTTGTTGAAGGATGCAAATAAAATGGGTAAGAAAGCTAAGGTATGTGAGCCACAGTCATTAAAAGTCGCCGATAATTTTGGCTGATTCCATAATAATAAAGTGCCTCTACGCATGGCATAGCCCAAATAGTCACCTGTATGCCCCATCACAGCGATAGTGCCTGCAACCATTCTTGATCCACAATAATCTCCGGCATTACCTTCAATCAATAACACGCCTCTTCGCATATGGTCACCAGCACGCTGCCCTACATTGCCTTTTACCAATACCGTACCACCCTTCATACCTTGTTTGTTACCTGGTAAAGCAGCAGCTAAAAAATCACCTGTATTGCCTTTAATTTCCAAATACCCGTCTTTCATTTCACAGGCCGCATAAATACCTGTATTACCATCTACTTTAATGCTGCCAGATTTCATTTCTTGCCCTAAATAAGCACCGACATCACCGTGAACTGTTATCGTTCCGCCGTCTAATTGCTTACCGATAAAATCAAGCTTAAAGAAACTATTTTCAATAACGATATTTTGAATATCATCCCCTTTAATGCGAAATAATTCATCGACTCGAATTTTTCTTTTGCCATTTTGTAACTCAATCGCGGCAATTTCGCTGAGTTCTAATCCTTGCAATTTATTACAGACTAAGGGCGACATATCAACTCGCTGATCGAGTCTTGTTTTCATGGTGAATGTTAATGCGCTCATGCCATAATCTCCTGCAAATGAAAGTGGAATGGACCTAATTTACCGCCGTAATTTCCAGCACTAATCCGTTGAATACCATTCTCTACACCTAATTCACAAACAGCCTGTATACCTACTCGCATTGCCTTATCTATATCTTCTTTGCTCAAGCCATCAATCACAATTTCCATCACTGATTCACAATCTGCGGGTAATTCAGTTTTAGTTATGCCTTTTAAAGTGGGACAAAAGGCATCATTACTTGACGCGCCTAAAGCCGGGTATTTTGACCCCACTTTAGAACCTGATCGCACCACTCCACCAGGGAACGGCATAATCACATTGGGCAGTTTACGCATTTCTTCAATGGCGGCTTCACATGCGGTCAGGGCTTGCGGTTGTGACTTGGCTAATACTAAAAAGTTACCACCACCCACGGCTTCAACACGTCCTGTTGTTGCCTCAGTTAAAAATTCACCATCCATTACTGGGATACGCCAATAGCGTTTACCAGCAATTTTTTTAGAAACTTGAAAGCCATCACCAAAATAACGCAGGTTTTTACCTAAAGGGATTTGCACTCCTTCGTCAATGCCTGCAAATAAAGCTGAGGTCGGTGATGTTAATACACATTGTCCTGCTCTGGTTTCTAATTGCTTGGCCAGGCCTTTTCCACCCATGGCAAAAATCAATACCGCAACACCAGGACGACCATCAGGTGTTTCCGAGGGTGATAAAACTTTTTCTATGCCCGCCTCACAACCACAGGCGATCACTGAGGTTGCAAAACCTGTCATTGCTTGCGCTGAAATCATTGCCCATTTTTCATTTTGGGCGGTAATAATCGCTCGTGTTGCTTTCATTCCAAACGCTTCGGCAAAAGTCGCATCAATTGTTACCCCATTGATAATCATACTTTTTCTCCCACTGTTGGGTGTACTGTTATGCTCCCTCGTCCATCTTCTGTTATCTCATCATCACTGATAGTAAAGTTGCCCAGTTTCATGGTCATATATTTATCAAAATATTTTTTCAGGTCTTTTTCAATAGATTTATCATATTCAGGTCTAACTACATGCGTTGTTCCCCAGACTGTTTTAACCACTTCACCGTCTTTAACCACCATTTCCCCGTCTTTAAATACATAATCAGGTTTTTCAAACATTTTTTCACGGTTTTCATTTTCGGTATAAACCGTAATGTCAGCCCAGTCACCTTTACCCAAAGCACCTCGTCCTACTAGACCAGTAATTTTAGCGGCACCAGCTCGGGTCAAAATCGCAATTTCCTGCATGCTATATTCACGGTCAATTGATCCTAACGTTGACATTTTTTGTGCTTCAGGGTGAATAGTTGCCAGCATATCGTTACGGAAGCTTTTATCCATCAATAAACGTATTAAATGTGGATAAGATGAGAATGGTGCACCATTCGGATGATCGGTGGTTAAGAAAATACGCCAAGGATCTTTCACCAATAAGAATATCTCAAGCCCTATTGCCCATTGCAGTGCATTAACAAAATTTTGGTCTCTATATTTAAAGGGTACTAAGCCACAACCTGCGTCACATTCAATATCCATGCACACCCATTTATTAGGGTTAGCAAAACCATGATTTGCATATTGGCGCATGTTATCGCCTGATGCAGTCACCGTTTGACCGAACATAATCTGCCCGACATCAACTGAGATATTTTTGTTTTTATTGATTGACTCAGAAATTTGAGCAGCACCAGAAGAAAACTTAAAGTCCCCTTCTTTACCGTAACTATGGAATTGAATATGGGTTAAATGCATAGGTAACCCTTCAACACCCTCAATTGAATCTAAAGAGCTTTGAATATTACCCGGCACGCCCAAGTTACTGCCATGAACATGTAGTGGGTGCTTAATCCCCAGTTCTTTAACTGCTGTTGCCAGTGACTTTAATATCTCTCTAGGTGTGACATCATAGTGTTTATTATTTTCATCCAGATCCAGTTGTCGCTGATTGAATTTAAAAGCATTAATGCCCCCCGCATTAACCACTTTAATCCCCACACCTTGTGCAGACTTGATTGTCCATGCAACATAATCGTTAATCGCTTGCTGATCTTTATTTGCCGCCATCATACGTAAAAAGAAATCATCACTGCCCAGCATCACATAGCCGCCTTTATCCAGCATCGGCACATCGCCCATTTCCATGTGTGCCTGTCTGGCATTGATAGGCAAAACAGCAGGTTCAAATGCTGCGGTATAGCCCATTTCTGCATAGCGATAACCTGTGGTAAATGTACTAGGCATGGCATGACCTGTACCTGCACGTTTAATATCAGTATGGGCAACAGGATCAATACGGTGATTTTCTGGCATCAGCATTCTCGCTATATTGCCTTTACCTCCACCAATATGGGTATGTAAATCAATTGCGCCAGCCATCACTACTTTGCCAGCAATATTATATTCCTGGCCTGGCATTACATCCTTAGGCTTAGCAACAATGCGTCCATCTTTAATATAAATATCTTTTTTCTTACCGTTAACCTTGTTTGCAGGATCGTAAACAATACCGCCTGTTAATTTTATCAACATAGCTCAATCACCAATGCTTGTTCAATTGCTGTTAATACATCAGCCGTACTTGGCAGCCCTGAGTCTCTTAGTTTTTTCAATCGTATTGCCACCACATTATCTAATCGATAGGCATGGCCTGAATGGTCAATACCTGGTGTTCCAATCGGAAAGAATACTTCTGGCTCTTCCTCAAATTTCATACCAGATCGTCCTACAACAATGGTGGGGATTTGTCCGCCATGAGGAGGGACTGATTTTGAATTAAATGCTTGCACCCACAAAAAAGCATCCGCCTCTCCATTGTCAAACATTTGATTAATGTCATAAAGAAAAGGATCGTATTCAGGAATATCACTGGAAAAACGCATTCTGGCAGGATAGCCTGTTTGCCATCCACACACCTGATTGGCTGTTTGATCGCCTTCTTTACCCCCTAAAGGAAAACCTGAACATCTAACGCCTGAAGCATTGACATCTTTGATTAACTCACAAACTGTTTGTACGGTTAATTCAGCTTGCGGAAAGTCTAAAGCACCTGCCGCCCATGTGACTACACCATATACCGTAGCTTTTAATTTATCAGCAATATTTTGCAGATCAGCAACCGCTATTCCACCGACTTGCTCGGCAACAATAGGATTGCCTTTAATTAACGCTCTTAATACGGCGACCACCTCAGGCAAATCAGCATCTACACATTCTAAAACTTGCGCTTTATTTTTATTAGGCGATATTGAGGCTTTTCCAGAAGGTACTTTACCAATATAGATAACATCTCGAACAGAGGTATCATCCAAAAACATAGACTCTTTATTCCATAAATAACGTTCATAAAAACGTGGAGAAAAAGCTTCCAAATCACATCCTACAACAACAAACAAATCACAGCGATTTTTAATTTCTGCCAGTGTAGTATTCATCCAACCTGAGTCTTGCAAAGTTAAAAAGTTTCTTTTAGCTCCTGTGAAATTGATATTATCAACCACAGCGCCATTGCGATCAGCCAGTGCCATTAATGCACGCATACCATTAACATCAGTCGCACAGCCACCATACACAGGTTGATTAGCTTGCTTTAATATTTTTACTGCCCTATTAACTGCTTGTTTTAAAGTAACCTCTTTACCGTCAACTCTGGGACTTGTATCTGTTATTGACTGTTCAAAGGCTGGTGTGTTGACTGAGCAACCATTTTCAACAACCTTAATATTAATTCCATCGACCTGAATAGTCAGATCATCTGAGCCAATACCGCAAAAAGGACTAGGCACTTCCGTTATTTTTGTCACAGGCTTTACCTCTGCTCTAATGTTTAATCTAATAGGTTTTTGCACGACATATGTGCTTAATAACTTGCTAGAATAGCATTATTACAGTATTTAATCCAAACCAGCCCTTCATCATTCTCAATAAATTAAATATACTTAAAAAATTGCTTCTAAAGTGATTTTCAACATTACTTCCAGATACTGGAACAGATTTATGCCAGAATATTTTGACTCAACTGATCAGGCTACAAATTTATAGTTAAATTTAGCTCAATTACCAGCCAATTTATAAATAAATTTAGCAGGTATGTTGATTTATATCTATAATGATAATGATAAATAACAAACTGTTATCAAATTCAGTTATTGTAGCTTTTAAACTAGCTTGTAAAAATTATATTAATTAATGAAAATTGTTAAAAAAGAACTCAGACTGGGACGTTTTATTGTCCCTTACCGAATCTATGGTGAAGCAAAAGAAACGATTGTCTGTATTAGCGGAGCAAAACAAACAATGGCTGCATGGCGCTCATTCGTCAGTCATTTAGTCAATAATTACTCTATTGTAGTTTTTGATTTACCAGGGCAAGGACGTGCAACAATTGTTTCTGGAGAGCCTGGTATTACATTTGAAGAGCAAATTGAAGTATTAGATAATATCGTCAAGGAAACAAGCCGAAATAACGGTCATGTTATTTTAGCTGCTGCATCCTGGGGAACCATCATTGCTGCTGCATTAGCGGCTCGCCGACCCGAAATTGTTGATAAAATGATTTTAGGTAGTTTTGGCTCTAAACCTACCAAAGAAATTATTGAAGTAATTAGAGCAGGACAGAGTTTATTTGATACCAATCAAACTGACGAAATAGCACCTTTAATGATTGAAAAGTTTGGTCAACATATTCCTGATTCTCACAAAAAACAAATGATTTTACAGTTTCAGGGCATGAGCAGAGAAGATTTTCTTAGCTTCTATGATCATTGTAGATTTGTTGAACAATCTACAGATATTGAAGAATTTATTGATTTAAGTAAAATTACCGCAAAAACACTGGTTTTAAGTGGTGAATATGACGCTATCTTAAACCCTAAAGATGTTGAAGAAGCCGCCGCTAAAATCCATGATTGTGACTTTAGGCTGGTTAAAGGTGCAGGACATTTCCTTCATTGGGAACAACCAGATATTCTTAACTATTATAGTGAGTTTCTTGCACAATCTTAACTTAAAATCAACCTACTGAGTCATGCCAGATTTTAACTTACCAAGCATTGATAGGGTTTCATTTATTGAAGCAGAAGCATTTAATGAGAATTACTTTACTCCACTTAAGCCTGTCGTTATTACCGACATGGCAAAGTCATGGCCTGCAATAAAAAAATGGACAGCTGATTTTTTTAGAGAGCAACATGGTGACAAACAAGTAAAAGTCTATGATGGTAATTTTGTTGTCCCTGGTAAAAAATACATGTCTCAGGCAAGAATACTTTCCTTAAGAGAATATATTGATATTGTGACTACAACATCACTAGACTTACGCATGTTTTTATACAATATAAAAAAAGAAGCGCCATCTCTAGTTAATGATATTACATTTCCCTCCTTGGTTGATGGTTTATCAAAAAGTTTTATTTTTATGTTTTTTGGCTGTAAAGAATCAGTGACTCAGATGCATTTTGACATTGATATGTCACATGTTTTTCATACCGCCATCTATGGTAAAAAAACCATATCCCTTTTTCCTTTTGAAGAGGGGAAAAATCTACACCGTTACCCATTCACTTGTAGAAGTTATGTTGACATTCACAATCCTGATTTCGAGCAATACTCTGGTCTAAAAAAAGTCAAAGGTCTTCAAACAGTACTTGAGCCAGGAGAAACCTTGTATATTCCGAGTGGTTACTGGCACCATATTGTTTATAATGATGCCAGTTGTGCTATTTCACTTCGCTGCCCCAGCACTACATGGCATGGTAAGCTTCATGGTTTCTACAATCTAATCATCATGTCAACTATTGACCGATTAATGAATAAAATTGCACCACAAGCCTGGTTTAACTGGAAGAAAAAACAAGCTTTAAAAAGCTAGACTATTCATTTCAAAATAAAACCAAAATTTGAATGTAACCTTTCTGTTTACACATAGTTACAATAACAACTCTTATCATTAACTTTTGCAAGCACAATGATCTCCGCCTACCTGCTTGACATCATTATTTTATTACTCGCCGCAGTGATTGTCGTTCCTTTGAGTCAGTCACTCAAACTAGGTGCTGTGCCTGGATTTTTAATTGCAGGAGTCATTGTAGGTCCTTTTGGATTTGGACTAATCAATAATATTACAGAGATTGCTAATTTTGCAGAAATTGGCATCGTTCTTTTATTATTCGTTATCGGCATTCAACTTAAGCCAGCACGTCTTTGGCAAATGAGGCGACTGGTCTTTGGCTTAGGCGCATTGCAACTCTTATTTACGGGGCTGCTGTTAGGCTGTATAAGTCACTTCATATTCAATATTCCATTACCAGTATCCATCTTGATCGGGCCAACCTTAGCTCTGTCTTCTACTGCATTTGTATTACAACTACTAACCGAACATAAGTTACTTGGTTCTACTTATGGACGCACTTCTTTTGCCATTTTATTACTCCAAGACCTGGCTGTTGTACCACTATTAGCATTACTTCCTTTATTAGCAACACCCGAGATAAATATTGGCAAGGATATTGGTGTTGCTCTAGCAGAGTCACTATTTATCCTTAGTGTTGTTATTCTAGTTGGTCGTTATTTTTTACACCCTATACTTCACCGTGTTGCTCTTTCTGGCAATCCAGAAGTGTTTACCGCCTCTGCCGTTCTTATCGTTCTGGGTACCGCCTTAATTACTGAGCATATTGGTTTGTCTATGGCAATGGGTGCATTTTTAGCTGGATTAATGATCTCTGACTCGTCATACAGACACCAAATAATTGCGGAAATACTGCCTTTTCGTGGGCTATTGATCGGTCTGTTTTTTATGTCTATGGGTATGGCTCTCAACACCCATCTTTTATTTGATAACCCCACCCTTTGTTTTGCTTTAGTAGGCTTACTGATAAGCACAAAAGCAGTAATTCTAATGCCACTGGTTTACTTTTTTGGAGTTAACACTAAAAACTCTATTGCGGTTTCTCTTATATTGGCACAAAGTGGTGAGTTTGCTTTAGTACTGTTTTCTTTAGCATTTCAAGCCAGTATTTTATCTGCGTCACTGTTTCAGCAATTATTATTGATTGTTTTACTCAGTATGCTTGTCACCCCCATCCTTGCTTATATTGCTCATCAGCTTATAAAGAGAAGCTCGAAAACTCAAGAGCATATTCCTGCAAATACACCTATTAGAGCCCCCATAGTGCTCGCTGGATTTGGTCGTGTTGGTCGAAGAATTGGAGAAATTTTAACACTCATAGACAAACCTTTTGTCGCATTAGATTCAGATGCCCAACTTGTTGAAAGAGAACATGCAAAGGGATACCCCGTTTATTATGGCGATGTTTGTAAACTCGAATTATTAAAATCTGCCGGAATCAACCATGCTAAAATTATCATTGTTACACTTGATGACCCTACTGCGACAGAAGAAGTAGTTTCGTCACTTCGCAAGACTTACCCAAAAATCAGTATTTACGCCCGTGGACATAGTTTAAATAAATGCAGTGAGTTACGTAGACGGGGTGCAACAGGTGTTGTTTCTGAAAATATAGAAGCGAGTTTAGAGTTAACCCGCATGGTTCTAACAAACATTGGATTTAACCACACTAAACGAGAGACTCTTTTAGATGAATTTAGACGAAAATATCATGCCCAGATTGATGCTACGATTAATGAAAAAAAAGAATAATCATTAAAGTGGACTCCTAAATTCAGATTTTAACAGCCCTCTCAAATCCTTATATAAATAAACCGCCAGTTAAGTTAAAATACCTGATTCTTTGAATCAAAACAATAGCCTTTATGTTAAATAAAATAATTTTTGTTCTGTTTTGTTGTTCAATGACAGCCTGTGCAACTAGTCCAACAGGTAGGTCTCAGTTTATTTATATGTCTGATACTCAAATGAATCAGATGGGTTTACAGGCTTTTGATGATTTAAAAAAACAAAAGCCTCAGACTAAAAATACTAGATATAATCAATTTGCCCATTGTGTGGCGGATGCGATTACCCATGAAACAGGTGGTGAATGGGAGGTGGTGATATTTGAAGATGACTCGCTAAATGCCTTTGCCTTACCTGCAAAAAAAATTGGCATTCATACAGGACTTATCAAATTAGTTGATAACCAGGATCAACTAGCGACTATTATTGGTCATGAGATTGCTCATGTTCTGGCTAAACATAGCAATGAACGTCTATCGCAAAAAACAGCCGTTAGCCAAGGGGTTGCATTAGTCGGTGCTATCAGCAACCCAAGCTCCACTTTAGGTCAATTGGGGCTAGGCGCATTAGGTCTTGGTGCACAATATGGCATTATTTTACCTTTCAGCAGAACCCATGAAAGTGAAGCTGATATTATTGGTCTGGATTTAATGGCAAAAGCCGGTTTTGACCCAAGACAAAGCATTAATCTATGGCAAAAAATGGCGCAAGCCAGTAAAGGCCAACAGTCTGCCGAGTTTATGTCTACCCATCCATCTCACTCCACTCGTATAAAAGAGCTATCTGAGCATATGCCTAAAGCTATGAAGTTTTATCAACAAGCTCAAGCGATTACTAAAAGACCTAACTGTAGAAAATAATTATTTATCTCTTTATCAAGCAATGAATCCAAATTTAGGTCAGTTACATCCCTACCCTTTTGAAAAACTTAAACAACTCAAACAAGGTATTACCCCACCTGCCGATAAATCACACATTGCTTTATCAATAGGTGAGCCTAAACATGCTACTCCTGAATTTATCCATAATGCCTTAACCAGCCATATAGATGGCATGGGTAAATATCCATCAACCAAAGGTATTCCTGCACTTAGACAAGCTATTGCTCAATGGATAAGCCAGCGTTTTAATATTCCATCATCAGCAATTGATGCAGAATCACAGATTTTACCCGTCAGCGGCACACGAGAAGCCTTGTTTTCTTTTACCCAGGTAATAATAGATTTATCAAAACAGCCTGTCGTTATCATGCCCAACCCTTTTTATCAGATTTATGAGGGTGCTGCGATACTGGCAGGTGCAGAGCCTTATTTTTTAAACACCACAGAAGATACTAATTATTTACCTGATTTTGATTCAGTTCCTACGGAGATATGGCAACGCTGTCAGTTAATTTTTATCTGTTCACCAGGCAACCCGACGGGCGCGGTTATTTCCAAAGAGAATCATCAAAAGCTAATAGCATTAGCTGAAAAATATGATTTCATTATTGCCTCAGATGAATGTTATACCGAGATTTATGACGATGAACTCAACTCACCTCAAGGTTTGTTACAAACGGCTTATGCAATGGGAAATACAGCCTATGAACGCTGCATCATGTTCCAAAGTTTATCTAAACGCTCAAATGCTCCAGGTTTAAGATCAGGCTTTGTTGCTGGAAATGCTGACATATTAAACAAATACTTTCAATACAGAACCTACCAAGGTTGCGCCCTACCCTTGCCCACCCAACATGCCAGTATTGTGGCTTGGCAAGATGAGGAACATGTAAAGGAAAACAGGCTTCTGTATCGACAAAAATTTACTGCTTTTATAGACATTTTAAAAGATGTTTGTACAATCAATAAACCGCCTGCAAGCTTTTATATTTGGTTAAAAACATCCATTGATGATGTTGAATTTAGCCAAAAACTATTTGCACAGGAAAATATTACGGTTCTACCGGGTAGCTTTTTGTCCCGTGATGCAAACGGCGTTAACCCAGGGAAAAATCATGTACGTATTGCACTGGTTGCACCTGTGGAAGAATGCATTGAGGCAGCCAATCGAATTAAAAATTTTATCAACACATTAAATTAAAAACTTATGTCAAACTTAGAAAATATCATTAACGACGCATTTGAAAAACGCGCCGACATTACCCCATCAACCGTATCTGCCGAAATTCGTTCAGCGGTTGAACAAGCGATTAACATGCTTGATGCTGGTACAGCCCGTGTTGCAGAAAAAACTACAGGCGAATGGGTGGTTAATCAGTGGTTAAAAAAAGCGGTTTTATTATCCTTTAAAATCAATGAAAACCGTGTTATTGAAGGCGGCAACACCCGTTACTACGACAAAGTAGAAGCAAAATTTGCCACTCATTCACCAGAAGATTTTGCAAAAGGCGGTGTTCGCATAGTCCCTAACGCAGTGGCTCGTCACGGCTCTTACATAGCACCAGGCGCAATATTAATGCCTTCATTCGTCAACATCGGTGGCTATGTCGATAGCGGCACCATGGTTGATACATGGGCATCAGTAGGCTCTTGTGCGCAAATTGGTAAAAATGTGCATTTATCTGGTGGCGTAGGCATTGGTGGTGTATTAGAACCACTACAAGCAGGCCCAACCATTATTGAAGACGACTGCTTCATCGGCGCACGTTCAGAAATCGTTGAAGGAGTGATTGTAGAAAAAGGTGCAGTCATTTCAATGGGTGTATACATCGGTCAAAGCACAAAAATATTCAATCGCATGACAGGTGAAATTACTTACGGTCGTGTACCAGCAGGTTCTGTTGTAGTACCAGGCAACTTGCCATCTAAATGTGGAACATACAGCTTGTACTGTGCGGTTATCATTAAACAAGTTGATGAAAGAACTCGTAGCAAAACAGGTCTTAATGAATTATTGCGTGATTAATTGATTTAAAGTTGTACCAACGCCTCGTTGGTACAACTGAAAAGCAGCCAACGCTCATTACAAATTTTTGAGCCTATAAAAACTATTTTTATAGACACAGATACCTTTAAAAACGATGACGCTTTTCTCTCCCCTCTCTAATAATGTCAACTATCTCGCCAGAAGACATTCCAAGGTTAACCCCTTTGACATCTAAAGGTGATTTTTTTGGTACTGCTGGCTTAATATAAAATGACTCGCCGTCTCTTTTTTTTACACAAACAACACCTTCTTTCCTCGCCTCATCTAATATAGATGCGAAGTGTTGCCGAGCTTCTGTGAA
>JAGLUC010000140.1 GCA_023134955.1 Methylococcales bacterium
CTATATGCCTCACACCTAGTCCCCAAGTTACATTTTGCCATGAAAATAATTGGAAATGATTTTGAAAATCAATGTCATAGGTTCTAACGATGGTCTTTATAGCATCATTGATACTAGAAAAAGATGTTTTATCAACAGTTTGGTCAAAATATAACTGTAAAGAATATCCAGAAGTAGCGGATATTGAATGTGTCCATTTACCCAACACATTACCGCCCGAAAAATTTTCCCCAATATTAGCTGCAACATTTGTTGGAGCAATGGGTGCCGCAGTTTGTTGAAAGCGACCAGAATCACCCCGATAAATATCTCCTTGCAAAGTAACCTGATCCTTATCGGTCAATTCAGAATCAATTCTAAACCCACCTTGAAAATTCTCCCAGTCATCATTTCCGTCAGCGACTGAAATGGCTTTCATTTCATCATGTTTAGAGTATTTAAAGTAGGCTCTATAATCAATATTTCCATTTAAATTGCCGCCATAACGCAAAGAAGTAAAGGCTTGCTCTTCTGTGCCACCACCAGCAGTAACTAAAACCCCCTGGGTATCCTCAGCTTTTTTGGTAATGACATTAATAACACCATTGACAGCATTGGAACCCCACATGGCAGCTCCTGACCCTCGAATCACCTCTATGCGTTCAACATCTTCCAGCATCACATCCTTTGTCCGCCATAGCGTTCCAGAAAAAACGGGATGATAGACCGTTCTACCATCTATCATAACAAGCAGTTTATTGGCAGCAACATTGTTAAATCCACGTGAACTAATAGCCCAAAGATTGGCATTGACTTTTGCCACCTGTAACCCAGGAACTAATCGTAAAGCTTCTGGCACAGATGTCACACCTGATCGTTTAATTTCTTGCTGATTAAGCACAAATACAGCCGCTGCGGTATCTAATACCTGTTGTTCAGTTCGTGAAGCTGAAAAAACAATAGACTCAGCTTGTAACCAATTCAACTCTTCTTCTAATGTTGCATTAGAGAGAGTTGGCATCAATGCTGAAGCGATGATTATTATTCTTATTATTATCTGCATTTGATTAATATTATAGCCTTACTAAATGCCTGTTACTAAGAAACATATGTAAAACAAGCTTTAAAGTTTAACCATTCTTTACTAAAGAGGAATTAGAAAAAAATTTGGTTTTAAAACAAAGCCTTTCACATTAATAACTTACTTTATACTCTGTCATTATATCAAAATCTCTGAGCCAGTCTAAACTAAACCTATCGTTAAGGCGCACAGAGCTTTAGCCTGCTTTTTATTAAGGCGGACTAAAAAACTGCAGCACAATGTTTTGCTGTTTTTATCCCTCTCGGCAACTGTTCCTCAGCAACTTTGGTTTAATATATTTATTAAGACAATTTAACAACTGCTCCATCTCAATAGGTTTACTAATACAATCTTGCATTTTATGATTTAAACACTTTTCTCTTTCCTTTCTGGAGGCCTGCGCTGTTAATGCAATAATCGGAATGTCTTTTAAACAAGCTTCAGTCCTTATCAAGCTAGCTGCATCAAAACCATCCATTACTGGCATTCTTAAATCCATTAAAACAGCATCAAAAAGTGGCATTGCCTGCTTTAGCATGTCAAAAGCTTGCTGACCATTTTTAGTGGTTGAAACCTGAAAACCTTCATCCTCTAACAATGCCTTGGCAACCTCTAGGTTTATAGTGTTATCATCAACAACCAGTATATTGCCACCCACACAACCTTTGTCGATAGTTTCCCCTTGTTTGCTGTCTAATGTTTTGTTCTTTCTAATTTTTTTCTTAAATAGCAATCCATCATTTTGTATCAAACAAAGTGTAAAAATAAAATCACTTCCAATCTCAGGTACACTTTCAATGGTGATGGTTCCTCCCATTAGCTCGACTAATTGTTTACTAATCGACAAACCTAATCCAGTTCCTCCATACAGACGCGATGTAGAGGAGTTTGCTTGCGAAAAAGGCGTAAATATACGTTCTATTTGTGTCTGTGATAAACCAATACCAGTATCTTTAACAGAAAACCGTAACATTAATTTTGGATTATCTTGAGGAAGATCTTTTGCTAACTCAATTTTTACAACAACTCCTCCTTTTTCAGTAAATTTTATGGCATTACCCACAAGGTTAAGTAATATTTGATTTAAGCGCAGTGGATCACCTTGAAAACTCAACGGAATATTGTCGTCAATGACATATTGTAAATCCAGACCTTTTTCTTTTAACCTAATTTCAACTAGGGTGGTTAATTGATTTAATACATCTTCAAGGTTAAAACGTGTTGATTCAATGCTAAATTGTCCTGCTTCAATTTTGGAAAGATCTAGCAAGTCATTCGC
Organism: Methylococcales bacterium; assembly: GCA_023134955.1. Classification (GTDB taxonomy): domain Bacteria; phylum Pseudomonadota; class Gammaproteobacteria; order Methylococcales; family Methylomonadaceae; genus QPIN01. The sequence goes on from JAGLUC010000140.1 coordinate 2,340, forward strand.
TATAATTAATAAAGAATCAGCAGAGTTTTCAACTTTAGATAAATAATTGCGCTGCTGAACATCAAGATTTGTCTTTAAAGATAACTTGGTCAATCCTATAATGGCAGCCATTGGAGTTCTAATTTCATGAGTGACCATTGATAAAAAATTTGATTTACTTTGATTGGCTTTAACCGCTTCGTCTCTGGCTGTGGCTAATTCAATAGTTCTTTCTTGTACTTTTTTTTCTAGTGTCTCACTATAGTTTTGTAACTCAGCATAAGAACTTTGCAAGTCTTCCGCCATATTAATAAAAGCCACTGACAGCATTCCTACTTCATCCTTGCTATTAATTTTTATTTTATCAGTGGCTTTAAAATTACCTTTAGCTAATTGATTTGCAGCACCTGTTAATCGTCTTAAAGGACGTAAAATCCTGTCAGTTAAAATCAACATAATAAAAACAATAAATACAATAAAACCACCAGCCGTATAAATAGACTGTTTAATCATATCTTGTATTTTTAATTCATTGTCTTGTCTAAAACCAAGTGTTTCTTTATCTAAGGTATCCAAGGTAAAGGCAAGCTGTAATGTACCCCATGGTTCTGTACTTATTTGTATCTTCTTAATAAACTCAATAACCGAAAAATTATCATCCTGATATTGATAAAAACTTATTTGATTCTGCTTAAGTTTACTTTTTTGTTGTTCGGGAAGAATCTCTAACTCCATATCGGATTTAAGAGTATGAATATAGACTCGATTTAAACTATCAACTAAAACAGCATAAGAAAGTTCGCTATCTTCACTAACTATTTTATACAAAATATCAGAAATAAGGGAAAGGTTAGCCGTCGCTAAAGCATTTTGTACTTGCCTGGCTAAATTTTTGGAAAGCGCATCTCCACGTGAAATGAGTTTCTCTTTACTCAACGTGACTCGTAAAGCCAACTCCCGATTAAATATTTGTTTTTGATGACTAATTTGCAAATAAGTTGATACCACTAAAACAGATACTACTAAAACAATCATAATAGATAAAAGTTTCCAGCGAATACTAAAAAACAGGGGAACATGCATCATCATAACAGTCTCATTCAATAATTTGATTGACTGAGCCTAAAGCTTCTTTATTTAATTTAATAGGGTATTTTTTCAATTGTTTCATATTTAAAATAATATGAGATCCAGCTGGCTTATAAACTTGTTCAGTTATTGTTATTTTATTTCTGTTTAATTCATCAACTAAAGCAGAAACTTGTCCACTAATAGTGGGTAAATCTGCTGAAATAACAAGTACAGCACCCAAGTCAAGCAATGATTGACTATATGTAAAAACAGGTTTTTGTCTGTTTTTAGTTTGTTTAAAAATATCATTAACTGCCGCTTTATTCGCTAAAACAACGGGATCAGCAATTAACCAGAGTACATCAACAGTGGGTAATAATCCAGCTATTGCAGAAGAAAGGTCTCGCTTACTATCAACATCTTTAGCTATTAAACCTATCCCAACATTTTTAGCTGCTTCAATGGCATCTAATAACCACTCTTTATTATATTGCTTGCTATATAACACCCCGACCCTTTTTATTTCTGGGAATAAATAACGAAACATGGTCAATTGCATAGCTGTGGGTAATTCCTGAGCAACACCATAACTATGTTTTGTAACAGTTAAGCGTTGCCAATTGATAATTGATGAAAAAACAATGTTTTTATTTTCGGCTACTTGCTGTGAAAGCAAATAAGCTTTGCTACCAATGGCATAAATAGTTTTAGATTTATTTTTTTTGATCAAATAAGACGCTTTTTTTTGTGAGTAATCAGCCAGGTTAATGACCGTTACCGGGCTTTTATAATTAGCTTCAAACAACTGCTGAGTTAAAGCATATTTCTTGATAGAAAGGTCAGAATTAACGATAACAAGATCAGACTGTTCTTTAGCCTGAAGTGGATAAGCTATGATCTGTAACAAAAAGCACAATAAACCACTCACTATAAGTTGATTAACAGATAGTGTGTCTGATTTTATCATTTTAAAAATTGCTTTTTTCATCATAACCCGTGAATCCCAGGTTGTTTAAGTAATCGCTGTTCTTGCCTGGATAATCTTCGCCAGCCATCTAGCCCAAGCATACTTAACCTGGTTTCACCTTCTGGATGAATACCCATTTTTTCAAGAATATCAATTATCTCTCCTGTTGTTTTATTAGTAGTTGGAGATAGAGCAGCTAGTGCAAGATAATGCTGTCGACTTGCCATTAGCGGCTTAAGTGACTGATATTGCTTATAATTGATTTTTGCCAGATTATCCAGGCTTCGTTCAGTTGTTAAAGCAGCTGAGGCCATGCCGAAACTAACAGCCATTAAAGCATCAATATCTTTAGGGACTAGAATCAGCTTAAATGTTTTTAGCAAACTAACGTTATTACCACCAAGTACTTCTTTAAGAATATTTCTTGTATATTGTGCACTCCCAGAACAAGCAATGGTTTTTCCTTTTAATTGAGCAATATCAGTAATATTATTTTTTACCGTTAATATTTTCTTTTGTGTTGATCGCCCTTTAAGCACACCAACTAAAATAGGTTGCAAGTCGATCATGTCGCGTAAAAAATAAAAATGCCAACTGGAAAGCAAATAGACACCATCCTTATTATCTAATACGGCTTTTTCAAAAAGTTCCTTTTTATTAAACGGCTGAAAGCGATAATCACCGAACTTTGATAAATAGCTATCATATGAAATTTTCAAAGAAACAAAATTATTGATATTAGATTCAGGGTTATAAAAAAGTAGCCTAGCTCTTTCAGTTTTATTATGCTCTTCAGAAAATACCAAAAAGGATAATAAAAACAAGAAAATAATCAGAGAAAAAGACTTTGTACATTTAGCGGACATATAAGCTCTACAAATACTCTGAATAAATACCATAAAAAGATTCGCGTGATTATATCAACTAATGATCTAACATCAAATCATTAGTCGCTTTTTTAAAAATCCATCCAATAATTACAACATTCTTTGTTTGAAAACCTCATAAATCATAACCCCCGCAGCAACAGAGACATTAAGACTTTCCACTTGACCTACCATGGGGATTTTGACTAAAAAATCACACAGTTGTTCAGTCAGTCTTCTCATTCCTGTTGCTTCCGTTCCCATCACTAATGCTAATGGTATTTTTAAATCGGCAGCAAAAATAGATTCTGAAGTATCGCCCGTAGCTCCTATTAGCCAAATATTTTGCTCCTTAAGCCAGCGTAATGTTCTAGCTAAATTGGTCACTTGATAAACAGGGACAGTTTCAGCAGCACCACAGGCAACTTTACATACAGCCGGTGTAATCCCGACCGAATTATCTTTAGTAATAATAATGCCATGAACACCGGCTGCATCAGCTGTTCTTAAACAAGCGCCTATATTATGAGGATCTTGAACTTGATCTAAAACCAGAAAAAATGGCACATCATCCATAGTATTGACGATATGCTTTAATTCACTTTCAGAATGTACGCCGGGTATTTCGACCTCAACGACTATGCCTTGATGATTTTGTCCATCTGTCATTTTATCAAGTCGTTTTCTATCTGATTTTTCAACCATCAGACCTGAATCTTGTAGCTGTTTAATTAATACTGATAAGCGTTTATCTTGTCTTTGAGAATCTACCCAGACTTTATGTATTTTATTGGCTGAATAATCCAATGCAGCCTGCACAGAATGAATTCCAAATAGTTTGGTTAAATTCATGATTTACTGATTTTCTTTTTACTGCTGCTTTTTGCTTTGCCTGACTTGCGCTTAACAGATTCTTTGTTAACTGTTTTTGTACGGAGCTTGGTTGATTTGGTTGACCTGGTTTTTTTGACTGGTTTTTTAGCTACTTTTCCAGATTGCTCAACTAATTCAAAATCAATTTTCTTTTCATCCAGATCAACCCTTGCCACTTTAATCTTGACTCTATCGCCCAATCTAAATCGTTTGCCTGTTTTTTCTCCTAACAGTTGATGTGTTTTTGCATCAAAATGAAAATAATCATGCGGTAAATTAGTAATATGCACTAAACCTTCAGCATAGATATCATCTAATTCAACAAAAAAGCCAAAACCAGTAACTGCGGTAATAATTCCGTTAAAATTGTCACCGATTTTGTCCATCATATATTCACATTTCAACCAACTGACAACATCCCTGGTTGCTTCGTCAGCTCTGCGCTCATTGGCAGAACAATGCTCACCCAGTACCACCATATCAGGCATACCATAGTGGAAACTTTTTGTGGGTTTATTGATTAAACAGTGTTTAATGGCTCTATGAACCAATAAATCAGGATAGCGTCGAATGGGGGAAGTAAAATGTGCATAGGCTTCTAACGCTAAACCAAAGTGACCTTTGATTTCTGGACTATAAACCGCCTGAGACATAGACCGTAGCAACACTGTTTGAATTAAATGAGCATCTGCCCTGCCCTGTACAGAATCAATTAAATGCATATAATCTAAAGGGGTAGGTTTATCACCACCGCCTAAAACAAGTCCCAATTCATTTAAAAAACTTTTCAAGTTTAATAACTTTTCAGCCCCAGGCCCTTCATGCACACGAAGTAAATGTGGCATTTTTTTACGAATAAGAAAACGTGCAGCCGCCATATTAGCGGTAATCATAAATTCTTCAATTAATTTATGTGCATCATTTCGTTGAGTCGGAATGATTTTTTCAATTTTCCTGTCTGCACCAAAGATAATCTGCGTTTCCTGTGTGTCAAAGTCCATTGCACCACGGACTTCACGCTGTTTACGCATCACCTTATAAAGACCATAAAGCTGTTGTAATTGAGGAACTAAAGTCGAATATTTCTTGGCTAATGTTTTATTGCCATCTACCAGTATCTTAGCCACATTGGTGTAGGTCAATCGAGCATGAGAGCGCATGACGGCATTAAAAAAACCAGAACGAATAAGCTGTCCTTGCTCATTAATATGCAGCTCACAAACCATACATAAACGATCAACTTCTGGATTCAGCGAACATAATCCATTAGATAAAACTTCAGGAAGCATAGGAATAACTTGCTCAGGAAAATACACCGAGGTACTTCGGTTTTTAGCTTCCATATCTAAAGCTGAACCTACTTGCACATAATGCGAAACATCAGCAATAGCAACTAATAATTTCCAGCCTTTGGCTGTCTTTTTACAATAAACCGCATCATCAAAATCACGCGC
>JAGLUC010000141.1 GCA_023134955.1 Methylococcales bacterium
ACCCGCTTAACCTAAGGGTGAAGCTAGGATTTTTTTGAATCCACTGGCAAACCAATAGCTTGCACCCTGTTATCCGCATTAAAATCACAGATTCAGGTTAAAGAAAGACCTGATTATTCACACAGCTTTTGATCTTCCTTTTGTCTTTAGCCTGCTCTTTTAATTATCAGTAACCGCACCCGTAGATGCAGAGCTAACTAATTTTGCATATTTGGATAATACACCGCGAGTATATTTTGCAGATGGTTGTTTCCAGTTTTTTAAACGCTGGGCAATTACCTCATCATCTAAGTGCAGGGTTAATTCTTTAGTTTCTGCGTCAATGGTAATTTTGTCACCATTTTCAACAATCGCTAAAGCACCACCCACATGCGCCTCTGGTGTAATGTGTCCGACAACAAAACCATGAGTACCGCCAGAGAAACGACCATCAGTAATTAAGGCAACATCCTGTCCTAAGCCTTTACCCATAACAGCGGAAGTAGGGGACAGCATTTCACGCATACCAGGACCACCTTGTGGACCTTCGTAACGAATGACAATTACATCACCTTTTATGATGTCACCGTTTAAAATACTTTGTAGTGCCTGTTCTTCTGCATCAAATACTTTGGCAGAGCCTGTGAATACTAAACCTTCTTTGCCAGTAATTTTTGCAACCGAACCTTCTGTCGCAAGATTGCCATAAAGTATAGCTAAATGACTGTCTTTTTTGATCGGGTTATCTAATGGTCTGATGATGTCCTGATCGATTGGATAAGGTTTTACGTCTGCTAAGTTTTCGGCTAATGTTTTACCCGTTACAGTTAGACAGTCACCATGTAATAAGCTCTGGTCTAATAATATTTTCATTAGTGGCTGTATGCCACCCACCTCAATCAACTCAGCCATTTGATAATGACCGCTGGGTTTTAAATCAGCCAGCATAGGAACATGAGCACCAATGCGGGTGAAATCATCTAATGTAATATCAATGTTAGCAGCATTTGCCATGGCTAAAATATGTAATACCGCATTGGTTGAACCACCTAATGCAATCACTATAGTAATCGCATTTTCAAAAGCTTTTTTAGTCATGATGTCGCTAGGCTTGATATCATGTTTTAATAGCTCTAAAACAGCCGCACCTGCGCGTTCACAATCCAGTTTTTTATCATTAGAGATGGCGGCTTGAGCGGAGCTATTAGGTAAACTCATACCCAATGCTTCAATGGCTGATGCCATAGTGTTTGCTGTGTACATGCCACCACAGGAGCCAGCACCTGGAATAGCTTTTTCTTCAATGGCTAATAATTCAGCATCATCAATTTTATTATTGGCTCTTGCACCAACAGCTTCAAATACTGAAACCACATCCAGCTTTTTGTTTTTATGACAACCAGGGAGAATAGTCCCACCATATACAAATATGCTTGGTCTGTTTAATCTAGATAAAGCAATCATGCAGCCAGGCATGTTTTTATCGCAACCACCAATAGCTACAACACCATCAAAACCCTGGCAACCGACTACTGTTTCAATAGAGTCAGCAATTACTTCACGAGAAACTAATGAGTATTTCATACCTTCAGTACCCATAGAGATACCGTCAGAGATGGTAATAGTATTAAAGATAACCGCTTTACCATTAGCATCATCAACACCTTTAGCAGCATTATCCGCCAAGTTATTAATGTGCATATTACAAGGTGTGACCATACTCCAGGTGGAAGCAATACCAATTTGTGGTTTTTTAAAATCTTCAGTTTTAAAACCTACAGCATGTAACATGGCACGACTAGGCGCACGCTCCATACCGTCAACCACTAAAGATGAAAAGTGACGTGTATTTTTATCACCTGAGTTTGCCATGTAAAGAATTCCTGATTGTATAAAAGAGAAAGGTTGAAAAAAGGCTCAAGGTCAAAGGTTCAAGGTGAAAAAAACCAAAAGAACTAAAGCTCTCGCTTTTTTAACCTTTCACCTTGTACTTTAACCTGCTCTTAAAAAGTATCCCAGTTACTAGCTTTTCTGCGCCAGCTAAGTTTAGGTAATATGAAACCCAGGATCACACCGAATAGAGAGAGAATGCCACCGTACAAAAACCAGTCTTGAGTGGCACTGTTTTTAAGCATTTGATTTTCAAGACTGATTTTTTTGAAATTATTATTTAAGTCGATAAAGTCAATTCTGGACTGGTCTCTATCATGCTTTAATTGAACCGCGTTAGCTGCGGTTCGACGTAATTCGTTAAGGTCTTTACTTAATTTGTTACGCTCTTTGCTTAAAGTACTATTAGAAGATAAGGTTTTATTGTTATTGTTTTTTAACTGAGTTAGTTCCAGGTCAATCTTATTGTAGGCTGATTGTAATGCCGCTAATTTTTTATTAGCCTTGTTAAGGTACCAGCGACTAATCGGTCTATTTAATGTATGTCGAGTTAGAATATAACCCTCTACTCCATCTCTGGTTTCAACTTTACTGTAACCCGAGTCTTTATTTTCTTCAACGAGGGTTAATGCTGTGCCAGAAGGCATCATCTTTAATATTTTACCCCGTGTACTTTCAGTACTTCTGAGAGTGTATTTCATGTTATCTGTGACATAAACAGATTTGGCATTAACGACACTGCTTAAACAGATTAAAATAAAAAAATAATTAAATGTTTTTTTCACGATTGAGCCTTTATATTCAAGATACTGTTAAATTATATTATGAATTAACTTAAACTGTTTTTTTAATTAGAGGTTCCTTAATTATTAATCCTCCCAAAAGATCTGACAGGGTATTTTGATACTCTTTTATTAACACATATTGTAGCCCGTATGAAACGAAGTGTAGTAAGGGGTTTCGAGTCATCGGTTCCCCG
>JAGLUC010000142.1 GCA_023134955.1 Methylococcales bacterium
CGGCCTTCACTTTATTATTTGCAATTGGTTTAGTGGTTTTTATGCTGACCAGTATTGTGCCAGAGATTAAAAAATTACTGAAAATAATGGGAAAACCTATGCCACCGATTACTCAGGCATTGATTGATGTTTCTGACTGGTTTACTGCAAATATTGCCTTTTTAACTATTGCAGCTATTACGCTAGTTATCAGCTTTATTGTTTTATATAGCCAGCCGATTAGTCGTTGGTGGATTGATAAATTGGCTCTTAAATTACCTTTTCTGGGGAGGATTATTCGCCTGTCAGGCACTGTTTTATTTTCCAGAGCGATGAGTTTATTGCTGCGTAGTGGTGTGGTTATTTCCGAGGCATTAGTCACTATGGAAAAACTGCATGTTAATACTTATATGGCTAGTCGAGTAGCTTATGCACATAATAAAATTTTACAGGGTAGTGGTTTGGCAGAATCTTTAGCCGTGCAATCAGGTTATATGCCTTTGTTATTACAAATGCTTAATGTTGCTGAAAATGCAGGAACTATTGATGATATTTTGCAGGAAATGGCTGATTATCACGATGAATTATTACAGCAATCTATTGCTCAATTAACAGGCATGATTGCACCATTTATGACTGTTTTTGTCGGTGGTGTAGTTGGTTTTGTTTATGCGGCATTTTTAGTCGCCATGTTTTCGGCTGCGGGGGGCAGTCCTTCATGAAGTTTTATTTTATTTTATTTTTATTCACTTTTGTATCGTCTGTTTTTGCAGAACATACTGAAGCTAAAAACCAAGTGTATAACCAACAGTCTCAATCAAATGTAGATGCCCTTAATAATACAGTTGAAGTATTACGTAATCCTACGGTTATGAGTGGTAATTTTAGACAAGCATTAAAGAATATCAGACCTAATACCTCAACGAGTACAACACCAAACTCAGATAATAAAGATATGCCCTTTATTGAGCTAGTCGCAAAAATCTATTCCACTGAAAAGGATAGCCCTTCAACCGTTGTGTTGCGGGTTGATGATCATATATTGCATTTGGCTGAAGGCAGTACAGCATCGCAAATGATTAACAGAAAAATAGTCAATATTGAGATTCAACAAATCAGCAAAGATAGCGTAACTATTTTTTTACCCACCTTTGGACTCGATATGGTTTTGCAATGACTTATCAAAACAATAAATATCTAATCCTTAATAATAGCCAAACAACTGGAAAAATAATGCTTAAAAAGTTTTTATCGACATTACTGCTTTTTTGCCTTGTTTGCTCCTCAGTCATGCTATCAGAATCCATTGCCGCTAGTAAAAAACGTCATAAAAAAATAGCACAACTGGAGTTTAGGGATATAACGGTTGGTGATGCTCTTAAAATTTTATCCGAGCAATCAGATATGAATATCATTGCCTCAAAAAAGGCAGCAAAGATACAAATGACTATGTTTTTGCATGATGTATTGCCTAAAGATGTTTTGGATGCCATGTCTAAAACCTATAATTTATGGTACCAAAAAGACTATCGTTCTGGCATTGTGCGTGTCTATACGGTTCAAGAATTTCGTTTAGGTCTGGTTGATTATAAAAATGAAAAAACCAAGATATTTACCTTTAAACATGAACGGAATGCTTTAGATTTTGCCTATATTATTAGAGACCTATATGGTGAAGACAGGGTTAAATTAAGCAGAGGCTCTGATGAATCTGATATTTTAAATAACCTTTCAGACCGCATGGAACGGTTTGATATTATTGCCAGTAATACTATGGATTTAGGAGGAAGTGGGGAAACTGGTAGTTTTGGGCTTGGTGGTAGTAATGGTAACTCTAACTCGAATAATAGAACAAGCAATAATAATCAAAATACACGTAATTCTAATAACTCACGAGGAAATAATCGTTCAGGACAACGAAATAATATTGATAGCAATAAAATTTTTGATTCTCAAAAGATAATGCCTGAGTCAGAAAGTAATGCGGCATTTTCTGGTGATTTTTACCGTGGCAAAGGGGCAATGGATCAGTTTGTAGAACAGCATTCGCCTATATATGTCACCATGATACGCCAACAAAACCGTGTGTTAGTGAGAACCAGAGATAAGGATGCCATGGGTGATCTTAAACAACTCTACAAAGATATTGATACCGAATTAGCTACCTTATTATTAGAAATAAAACTGTTACAAATTGACTTATCAGATGGTTATGATTCTGTGTTTGATTTTTCCATGACTCAAGATAATCATAATGTTTCAACTGTATCCGAAGGCAGTGATATTACTGGTCAACAAGTCGCTGACTTAGTGATGGAGACAGCTTTAGGCATCAGTAACCCTGCTTTAATAGCCACTTATGTCGGTAAAAAGTTTATCTCCAGGATTGAGTTATTGGAAAAAGAAGGTCGTGTAACAGCTTTAGCCACTCCCATGTTAAATACGGTTAATCAAGAAATCAGTCGTATATTTATTGGTGAGCAACGCCCTATTACCACAAAGATTTTAGTTGTTTGTGGCACTGCAGTTACGACAACAAATACTCAAGCCGCTAGCACCACCTGTAGAGATGAAGCCCAAACAGATATTATCCCAATTGGTCGAACCATTTTATTAACACCTAATATCAATTCCAATAATACCGTCAGTATAAGGTTATTGGTTGAAGACTCCTCAGTCTGTGAAAAATGTGCATCAATTCCCACTCAAGATGGGGGGAAAACTGTAGATACTGTGCAGCAAGAAACTTTTGGCGGCACAGTAATAGCCAGTGACCAGCAAATGATAGCAGTAGGTGGATTAATTGAAGAAAGATCATCTGATGTTGAAGATAAGGTTCCTTTTTTTGGGGATATTCCGTTATTAGGTATCTTATTTACTAAAGAGCGCAGAGTCAGGAAACGGACAGAATTAGTTATCTTATTACGTCCTTTTATTATGAATAATAATGCACAAAGAACAACTACTAATAACGAATGGTTACAAAATAACAGTGTACACCCTAATGCAAAAACTAAAGGTAATGGCAATATGGATATATACAGTAACCCAGAAGGGGAGCATAAAGGTTATAAACTGGAAAAACCTTATTCTGAATATCAATTACAAGATACTTTAGATTCCTTGCGCTGGGATAACCCGCCTAATCCCAGGTAAATTAATATGAATTTAAAGATTATTAAAAAACAAACAGGTTTTACTTTAGTTGAACTGTTAGTCGTTATGTTGATATTGGTTGCACTTACATCTGTTACTCTTGAATCCACCAAAGATTTTGCTTTTCAAGGGCGTTACGAAGTCACTAAAGACCGTTATGACAAAATTAAACGAGCTATTATTGGGCGACCTGATGTATTGATTAATGGACAGCCTGATATTAGTGGGTTTGTGGCTGATATGGGACGGTTGCCTGATAATATTAGAGAGCTTTTTCAATCGGGTTATTGTGTTACATCGGGAGGGTCAGCACCAGCCGATTTAGATACAAAATTTCGATCTGCTTTATGTACTGGTGACTGGAAATGGAGCACTACTAAATGCACGGACAATACAAACACAAGTGAACTTACATGTATAGGAGGTCATATTTGGTTAGGTCAAAAGCTTAGTTCAGGGTTGCTATATGGCTGGAACGGGCCCTATATTAGTTCGACAAAATCTTTTGATAACATAAAGGCACTAATTGATGGCTGGGGGAATACAGATGATGATTTAAATTATGGATGGAACTTTTCCAACTTATCTAGTCCCGACGCTGATTTAAGACTGAACAGTTTTGGTAAAAATGGTGTCCCTAGCTCTGGTAGCACTGATATTTATGAAAATGATTATCCTGATACAAATTTTCTTTCAATTTCTAGCAATGACTGGTTAGTAAATATCGATGGGTTACAAGCAAACATCTTAGCTTCCAGTGTCAATGGAAGCTGCTCCATATCATTTGATACTGATTTTTATGCTTGTGAGTTGGCAGGTGGGAATTGGGATGGCTCATGTTCGGACATAATTTACACATCACGATATTCTTGTAGCCTTAATAGCGAGACATGGACTCCTACAAATAATTGTAGTGGCTCACCAACCGACCCGTCAATACGGCTTGCTTGTGAATCTTTAGGAGGAACATGGGCTTCTAATTCGTTAGATATCTGCATGAAGGTTTTTTATGCCTCTACAGATCCAGTATCAGGGGAAATAAAAACAGATAGACCATTAGTAAGTACAGATCAGGCTATTCCTGAAGATGGAATTATGCATCTAATTTCATTTGATGGTTTTTTTCATGACCATGTAAATAATAATGGTGTGAAGGAGGTAGGTGAAAATGATCTTTCTGATCTACCAAATGGAATGATCTCTATTTCTATCCATGATTACAGTTCATCAACATCCACTTGTGAATTAGACAAATACAGAGGAGGGTCGTCTGTAAATACTTTAGTTTTCAACACCTCTTTACTTCCAATTATCAATTGGTAAAGCAAGAACCGATAATACAAAACCTCATATTCCACTTTATTACATACGAGCTATGTGATTAACGGGGTATTAATGGATAATTATCAATGGGGAAATTTGATAATATACCCCCCGTATTTCACTTCGTTGCATACGGGCTACGTGATTGATGGAGAAATAAATGGTTAATTATCGGCGAGCTTATATTGAGGGTGGGATGTATTTTTTTACGGTGACATTAAAAAATCGTCAACAAAATTATTTAACTACCTATGTCGATGCGTTAAGAGATTCTTTTGCTTATGTTAAAAAGCATCAACCGTTTGAAATAATTGCTATCGTTATTTTACCTGAACATTTGCATTGCCTGTGGCATCTTCCGAGGGGAGATGATAATTATGCTGGGCGTTGGCGAGCAATTAAAAGCCGATTTACTCGGGCTTTAATTAAATCAGGGGCTGATCTACATAAAAACAAACGAGGCGAATATAACTTATGGCAATCTCGTTATTGGGAACATTCAATTCGTGATGAATCTGATTTATTACGGCATATTGATTACATACATTACAACCCAGTTAAACATGGTTATGTTGACAATGTAAAAGACTGGTCATTTTCTTCCTTTCATCAATTTGTTGAAGAGGGAACACTGCCACAAAACTGGGGCTTAAATATAAATGACTCTCAAAATCAATATGGTGAATAACCATGTAGCCCGTATGGAGCGTAAGCATAATACGGGGATAACCAATAACGCAAAACCCCGTATTTCACTTCGTTGCATACGGGCTACAAATAATTTATTTTCAGGAAATATGATGAATTACTTTTGTCAAAAGGGCATGACTTTAATAGAACTTACTATCGTTCTATTAATACTGGTTGCATTGGCTGGTTTGGCAATGCCTTATATGGCTGGTACAAGTAGCAAAGCGCTATGTGATGCCACTGATGTAAGTATGGCTAATATTAAACGGGTGATTATGGAGGGGTATTATTTGGATACTTTGGGCAAGTTTCCACAAGATTTATCTGGATTAACAGTTTCTGCTAGTCCTCAATATAATTTACATTTTTTGTTTTCTAACAGAAGCCTAGGTCTTGATGGTATTCCAAATAATAGTGATGATAGGGTACATAAGTTATTTGATCCTGATACAGCAACAGGTTGGCGTAATGGTGGGTATTTGCAAAATGGTTTTATTTTAGCAGGTAATTTTTCAGATTCTGCATACACTGATCCATTATTACAAGATCATATTGTGGTTATGGATGGCTGGGGAAGACCTATTGTTATTCAAGTAGTCAATAACAGCACGTGTACTAATCAATGGGGATTAACCACAAATGAAAACTACTGTGCTCGTTTGGTATCTGCTGGCTCAGGTAGTGGTTTAGGTCTTGAAAATGGTGATATTGAAACTAAAATAATTGATGATCCTTCAACTTCAACAGGAGATGATCGAATTTTATATCTTAATGTACCTACACCTCAAAATATGAACCCAAGTTGTAGTGTTTAATTTGTTTGTTTCAAAAATGCTAGTAGTGCGTCAATGTTGTAATGGCGAGTAAAAAGTACATTGGCTCTTAAACCCTCTCCTGTTGGAGAGGGAGGGGTGAGGAGAAACCAAACAATTCTCTTCTTCAAAATTCTCTTAATTATTCAATAGGTAAAAAATATTGAATTACATGCTTTTAATTTCTCCTCACCCAAACCCTCTCCAGCAAGAGAGGGCTTAAGAACAAGACCTCGTCAATACACATTGATGGAGTACTAGTAGTGCGTTAATGTTGTATGAGGGCTTAAGAGAAGAATTCGCCAATGAAACATAACAAGACCAATCAACGTAGATCAAAATAAATACTGCGAAAACGCCTCGCACCTGTTATTGGCGACGTTAACCCGATTTACTAATGAAAAAACAGCCCCTTAAATAACATAGGTTAATAATGACCATTTTTGGTAAGAAAAAACAAAATAAATTATTTAAATATCCAGGTATTCCGACTTTACTAGACGGTAACTCTGCCGTGGTGATGTGTGAAAAACAGTCTAGTGATGCGGCTGGCGCTTACCTTTCCACTTTAGATTCTGAAATGAGTTCACTTTGGAATCAAGAAAAAAATCAGGGACATCTTAATATAGCGAACAGAGCATTAATCTCTATTCAACCAGAAGACAATCACGCGGCTGCTACTGCTACCGCAGGTCTAGCATTATCAGGATTAAGAGCCACGCACTTTAGTTCTTCTGCACAAAGTATTGCCTCGGCACACGAGTCACTTTATGCCGCAGTAGGTAAGCGCTTGCCCTATGTATTAAATATGGCTTGCCAATCAATCAGCAAAGCTGGTGCCAATATTCACTGTAGCCATGATGATTATCACAGCATGGATAACACCGGCTTTATTCAATTATTTGCTCGTAACAATCAATCTGCCGCAGACTTAAACCTCATCAGCCGTAAAATTGCAGAACTGAGTTTAAACCCTGTGGCAGTTGCTCAAGATGGATTTTTAACCTCGCATTTAATTGAGCCCATCAACTTACCTGAGCGTGAATTAATTGAAGAATTTGTCGGTCTGGCTGATGACATTATTAGTACACCAACACCTGCTCAAGGTATTTTATATGGTAAATCACGCCGCCGCGTACCAGAAACCTGGACTGTAGATCAGCCTGTTCAATCGGGTGGCATGCAAGGGACTGACAGTTACATGCAAACAGTCGCAGGACAACGCCCTTACTTTTTTGATCATGTAGCTGAAATTGCCGACCAATGCATGGATGAATGGTTTGAATTAACGGGTCGTCGTTATCAACGGGTTAATGAATATCTTTGTGATGACGCAGATTATTTAATCATCGCCCAAGGCAGTGTTTTAAGCAAAGCTGAAGTCACTGCTGACTATTTACGCAAGGAGCGCAAAATTAAAGTTGGTGTGGTTGACCTGACTATGTTCCGCCCTTTTCCCGGTGACTTAATCAGTCATCTTGCCAAAGCTCGCAAGGGCATTATAGTCTTAGAAAGAACCGACCAGCCTCTAGCAGAAGACTTACCCCTTATTGCTGATATTCGTGCCAGCATGAATAAAGCCATAGACAATGCTAATAGCAAAGGCTCTGCATTTTCTAATTATGCAAGTTATGGAAAAACAACAGATGTTGCACCGCTATATTCAGCTTGTTTTGGTTTGGGGGGACATGATGTACAGCCTGGCGATATTATTGTAGCTGTTGAAAATATGTTACCAGAAGGGGCAAAACAAAAGTTCTTCTACTTGGGTATAGACTTTGTTCACAGCAATGCCTTGTCACCCCAACAAGAAATTCAACAACAATACATTACTGAAACCTATCCAAATGTCGCAAAATTAACATTAAAAGGCGATAAAAAAGTCAATCTACAAAATGAAGGTGCAAAAAGCATTAGGATTCATTCTTTAGCCGGCTGTAAAAGCACAAGTGCAGGACAAGGTTTAGCTCAAACTTTATTTGATAAATTTGATTTTTCAGTAAAAGCCAATCCTCAGTTTGATATTGAGAAAAAAGGCCAACCTGTTTGCTTTTACTTAACCGCAGGCACTGAATCATTACGTTTAAATAATGCTTACAACGCTGTTGATTCTGTCATCGCAATTGACCCCAACGTGTTCTCACACTGCAATCCATTAGCAGGGTTAAATGAAGGCGGTCACTTTATCATTCAAACTACATTGACTGATGCAAAAGCCGTTTGGCAGTCTTTTCCTGCCACTGCACAACAATTCATTAGCGATAAAAACATTAAAGTGTTGTTTATTGATGCTGTTTCTATCGCGCAGCAAACGGATAAAGATTTAAGCAAACAATTTGATCTGCAAAATACCCTATTCAAGGCTGTTTTCTTTAAAGCCACACAAATTGCTAATACTGAAGAGAAATCTGATGCAGACATTCAACAGGCTCTTGATAGTAATATTGACTTAGTCAAACGAGCTTACAACGAAGCCGCTGAAATTATCGTCACTGATATGACAGTGGGCGATACATCCCTCAATCAAGTCCATGAAGCAGTTGCCCCTTTATTATTGCAACAAAAACCCGCAAATGAAGAGGCTATCGCTGATATTCATCGTTTCTGGAATCAAACAGGTGCTTTATACGCTAACAAAGATGAAGCCAATACTTTAGTAGATCCTTTTATCGCTTTAGGGATTGTGCCTGCATCAACTGGTATTTTTGGTGATATGTCTCAAACCCGTACCCAGCATCCAATATGGATACCTGAAAACTGTACGGCTTGTGGTAACTGCTATAGCTCATGCCCTGATAGTGCTATTCCAGGGCTGATCAATACGGTGAATGAAGTATTTGAAAGTAATATCAAACGTATCGAAAAATCAGGTCATCCAGTTAAACATTTACGCCGAGCTATTCGTACAGTAGAAAAAAAATATCATGGCTTAACTGCTGATAAATCAGTCGGTACAATTTTAGATCCTATTTTTTCAAAAGCTATTGGCGACACTATTAAAGAATACGCTGAGCCAGAAAGAGAAGAAGTGTCGCAAGAATTTGCATGGTTTAAGGAGGCTATTGGTTCATTTAAATTTGCTCTGACAGAACCGTATCACGATGAGATGAATAACCGTATGCCAAGAAATGGTGGTTTATTCTCCATTACTATTAATCCCGATAGCTGTAAAGGCTGTATGGAATGTGTCACTGTTTGTGAAACAGAGGCTTTATCGGTTGTTGAGCAAACGCCAGAATCCATTCAAAACTTGCGCGGTAACTGGAATTATTGGTTAGATTTACCGACATCTAACAATAAATACAGTCGAATTGATGATCTTAATGCAAAAAATGGGGTATTAAACACTTTATTACTAGATAAGAAAAATCACAACACTATGTTAAATAGTGACACTACTCGCGCAGGTAGTGGTGAAAAAACAGCCATTCATTTATTTACCAGTACGGTAACCGCATTAATGCAGCCCCGTGTTGAGGCGCATATCAAACAGCTTAATCAATTGATTGTTGATATGGAAAAGCATATTCGCTTACAACTGGTAAATACACTGGATATTAGCGATATAGATGCATTGGAAACGGCGATTGATGAAAATCAAAATGTAGATTTAACCTTATCACGCCTTAGTGGGTCTTTAGATAAAGATAAAACCACCCAGCCCATTGATCCCAAATGGTTAAAATGGGCATTACAAATTGTCGCCAAATTAAAACATCTTAAATGGAGTTATAGTCAAGGGCTTTCTGGTGAAGGTCGTGCTAATTTGGGGATGACGGAAAGCAGCCTTGATACTGCCGCACGCACTGCAACATTCCCTTATAACCCTTATCCTTTCCCGTGGGCAAAACATTTATCGCAAGATGCACCCTCATTAGCAATGGGGTTATTTGAAGGGCATATGCTAAAAATGGCGGAAGGTTTTAAGACCATACGGGTTGCTGAATTAGAAATCAAAGGCAAATACGACAAAACTGAACATGATAAATTCTTTGCTTATTTTGATTGGCGACAATTTAGTGAGCAAGAATACCTACTTTGCCCTCCGCTTGTCACGTTAAGCGCAGAAGGTATTGGCTCTGATTCTGGCTTCCAAAACTTATCAAATAGCTTACTGTCTGGTACTCCAATTAAAATATTGGTGTTAGATAACAAGTTGGCACTAGATAATAGCCCACGTAAAGAGCTTGGTCTAATTGCTATGGCGCATCGTAATGCTTATGTTCATCAAGGCTCATTATCGAATACCGCCCATTTGTTAGCAGGTTATATTGACGGTCTTAACTATAGAGGTCCTGCATTATGGAGTATTTATACTTCTAACCAACCCGAAAATGGCTTGGCAAATAACTCGTTAACTCTACAAAGTAAATTAGCGATTGAATCTCGCGCTTATCCACTAACAAGTTTTGACCCTAGACGTGGAGCAACGTGGGAAGAATGTATTTCTTTAGCAGGCAACCCTGATTTAGATCAGGACTGGATAATCTATTCACTGGATTACACCGATGAATACGGTAATAAATTTACTATGGATGTGCCGTTAACTTATGCAGACTGGGCATTAACAGAAGTACAGTTTAGCCATCATTTTAAAGCACTCCCTGCCGATACTCATACTGATGATATGGTGCTATTAACTGATTATTTAGATTTAGATGAGCATAGCCAAGTGGGTAGCATTCCTTTTATCTGGGCAGTTCATCCGCAAAGTAATCATCTGCTCAAAGTGGTGGTTTCCGCAACCATGGTTAGCGCAACCCAGGAACGTAAGGCTTTTTGGCATACCTTAAAAGGCTTGGCAGGCAATAATCGAGTTGAAGTGGATACTCAAGCGATTGCCGATCAAGCCAAAGCTGAAATGGCACAAACCATTACCGAAGGCTTAATGAGTATGGTCGGTGGTGATGCCGGTGCATTAACTCGTATTTTGGCAGATGTCCCTGCCGTGAGCACGACAGATACAATACCTGTTACTAAACCAACAGTAACCGCAGAGAAAAAAGTTGAAATTGAAAAAACAGAAGCTCTAAAAGAACAAGATAGCGAGAAAAAACCAGCAGCTAAAGAGGCTTTTGAACCCGTCTGGATTGAAACCCCAGATTGTACAACCTGTGATGAATGTGTAGAAATTGCACCTGCTATTTTTCAATACAATGCGGATAAAAAAGCCATCGTCATAGACCCAACTAAAGGTACTTTTGAAGAAATAGTACGTTCAGCAGAAAAATGCACTGCAGTTATCATCCATCCAGGCACACCATGGAACCCAGATGAGCCTAATCTGGAACAACTGATCAAACGGGCTGAGAAGTTTCAATAAGAAACCTAGTGCCAGCCATACCAGTATATGATTCAAGTTTAATAATGATTAAAGTCAGTTCTATTCAATAGCTTGTTATAAAATAGGTATAAATAATGACAAAAATCACTCAATTATCTTAATTAGATTTAAATGAAAAAACCAGAAAATACCACCTAACCAGCATGTTTGCAGAAGAAGATATTGCTATTTCACATATCTTCCCTGATTTAAAAATTGATTTAAAAGAAGTTTTTGCAGAGTAATAAAAATATCTATTGCCTAAAACACCTATGAATTTATTCAACTTATTTGGCAAAAAAACCTTCCCTCACGGTATACACCCTGAAGGGTTTAAAGAAGAAACTCACGACCACCAGGCGCGTCGTCTGCCTTTTGCTACCCAAATTATTTTGCCTTTATCTCAAAACATCGGCAAACCTGCTGTACCTGTTGTACATATTGGTCAGCAAGTTCTGCGTGGTCAACTCATCGCCAAAGCGGATGGCTTTATGTCAGTTCCTTTGCACGCATCGGTGACAGGCACTATAAAGAAAATAGATTTAGTCCCTAATGCCAGAGGTAATAAAGAACCAGCGATTATTATTGATACCGCGCTTAGTTCAACCCAGTCACTGCAAGCCAGTGTATTTAAGAATTTTGAACAGATGCCGCGCAAAGAATTGATTCAGGCGGTACAAAATACGGGGATGGTTGGACTAGGCGGAGCATCTTTCCCGACCCATGTAAAGATGAATATCCCTGATGATTGTAATATTCATACTGTCATCATTAACGGTTGCGAATGTGAACCTTTTTTAACCACCGACCACCGTATTATGCTCGAACAAATCGAGTATTTAATTCGTGGTATTCGCATAGCAATGAAGTCTGTTGATGCACCAAAAGCAATTATCGGGGTGGAAGATAATAAAATTAATGTATTAGAAGCTATTCAACCCCATTTGCCGATTGATGGCAGTATTAGCATAGAAGCGGTGGTAACTAAGTACCCTCAGGGTGCGGAAAAAATGCTGGTGTATTCTTTGTTGGGTAAAGAGATTCCATCAGGAAAATTACCATCCTCAATAGGTGTCGCTATCTTTAATGTTGCGACTCTAGCCGCTATTGGAGAATTATTACCCTATAGTCGAGGACTTATCGAACGTATTGTAACGATTACAGGTGATGATCTAAACAAACCTGGGAATTACTTAGTTCCAATAGGTACACCACTCAGCCATATTTTGGAACATGCTGAATTTACTGGCAATGAAGCTGAATTAATATTAGGTGGTCCAATGATGGGGATGCCAGCAGGATTTTTAAATACACCCGTTAAAAAAGGTACAGGAGCTGTTTTAGTGCTGGATAAACGTGCCACAAAACGTGATGATATTTTACCCTGCATAAAATGCTCCATGTGTTTACAGGTTTGCCCTATTAACCTGAACCCGTCTGAACTTGGTATGCTGGCAGCAAAACGACAATATGATGTGATGGAGGAGCAATACCACCTGAATGATTGTTTTGAGTGTGGTTGCTGTAGCTACGTCTGTCCTTCTAACATTCCTTTGGTACAGTATTTTAGGATTGCTAAGACTTTGAATCGGGAAAGACATAGGATGGAATCATAAGTATTAATTGTTCCAGAAGTATTCGCAGTAATGAAAAATTAGCCCGTATGAAGTTTACCTAATA
>JAGLUC010000143.1 GCA_023134955.1 Methylococcales bacterium
TTAACTTTAAGACCGCCAGAGTTTTCAAAGCGAGCGGTTATTGTATAGGATTGTTCACTGTAAAAAGAGCCGAGATTGCTTATTTGCATTGCCATAAAGAACAGGGCTGCAATACTACAAGCAACAAAAAGTCCAACTAAAGTATCCTGTGTTTTAGTGTTCTGCATGTTAAATGTCTCCAAACATGAGTGCGGTTAAAATAAAATCAAGAGCAAGGATTGCGAAGGCTGAGTTTACAACGGTTCGTGTTGTTGCCCGGCTGACACCTTCGGAAGTCGGTATTGCATCATAACCTTCAAAGAGGGCAATCCATGAGACAACAAAACCAAAAACAATACTCTTAATGATGCCGTTAACAATATCATCTTGAAAATCTAAATTTGCTTGCATTTGTGACCAATAAGAACCTTCGTCGACACCAAGCATTTCGACTCCTGCTATGTGTCCACCAATAACACCAATTGAACTGAATAAAGCGGCAAGTAATGGCATGGCAAGAAAACCTGATAGAAAACGAGGGCTAATAATTCGTTTTATAGGGTCTATCGCCATCATTTCCATACCAGATAGCTGTTCAGTTGCTTTCATTAACCCAATCTCAGCGGTTAAAGCAGAGCCTGCTCTACCTGCGAAAAGTAAGGCGGCAACCACAGGGCCTAATTCCCTGACCAGAGAAGATGCAACCATAACGCCTAAGGCTTCTTCAGCACCAAAATCAGAGAGTATATAAAAACCTTGAAGTCCCAGCACCATGCCGACAAACAATCCTGAAATAGTAATGATTAAAAAAGACAAAACACCAACAGAATAGAGTTGAGCAATTAACAATCTAGGTCTGGGTATAACAGATGAGATGCCTGACAGTACTTGTAATAGAAAAAATGTGCTTCTACCTAGCTTTGAAAAACCAGATAAAGTAACTTTTCCTAAATTTTGAAAAAAATTAATCATATGAAGGCTTAGGTTTCAAATAGATCATTTTGGTAATCAATTGCAGGATAATGAAAATGCACTGGGCCATCTGCATCACCTTTCATAAACTGCTGAACCCATTCGGAATCTGAATTTTTAATTTGTTCTGGAGTTCCTTGCCCAATAATTTTCCCTCCTGATAATACATAAATATAATCAGCAATGCTGGCTGTTTCTTTAACATCGTGAGACACAATAATGCTGGTAAGCTTCAAAGCGTTATTGAGTTCTTTAATGAGTTTGACTAAAGTGCCTAGGGAAATGGGGTCTTGTCCGGTAAAAGGTTCGTCATACATAATCATCATGGGATCAAGGGCAATGGCTCTTGCCAAGGCAACTCTTCTTGCCATGCCGCCAGATAATTCATTAGGCATAAGGTCTCTGGCACCACGTAGACCAACTGCATGTAATTTCATCAGCACCAGGGTGCGAATCATAGACTCAGACAGCCTAGTATGCTCCCGTAAGGGCAATGCAATATTATCATAAACATTAATATCGGTGAGTAATGCTCCACTTTGAAATAACATGCCCATGCGTTTTCTAAGTGTGTATAAATCAGCACGTTTTAACTGATGTACATTTTCTTTATCTACTTCGATTGATCCCTTGTCAGGTGTAAGTTGCCCACCAATAAGTTTCAATAGCGTGGTTTTACCTGTGCCACTTGGCCCCATGACGGCGGTGATCTTCCCCCGTTGAATGGTTAAGGAAATATCGTCAAATATTTTTCTTGAGCCGTGAGAAAAGCTCACGTTTTGTATTGAAACTATATCGGAGTTGAGGTTTACGCTATTATCCATGCGTTCATATGTTTTTTACAAATTAATGTATCATTTTCGCTGAGATTTATAGGATAAGTCAATCTTATACTTTTGTATCTGTGACAGGGTGGACTATAAAGTCACCAGAATAAATGAGCTTTGGTGGCGAGGAAGTAAAAATGTCATAATAAGATACTTTCAAAATCATTCTAAAAATATATGCTACTCAATTTTGTTGCTTTGCTTGTTGGGCTGACTGTTTTAGTCATCGCGGCTGATAAATTTGTTGTGGGTACTGCTTCAATCGCCCGAAAATTTGGGATTCCCCCTTTATTAATTGGGCTAACTATTGTTGGATTAGGAACATCAGCACCAGAAATATTAGTTTCTGCCATTGCTTCATTTCAGGGTAATCCTGGTTTGGCGGTGGGAAATGCCTTAGGGTCTAATATTGCTAATATAGGTTTGATTCTGGGTATTACAGCACTTATTTCGCCTTTAGCATTTAAGTCTGATCTGTTGAAGCGTGAATTACCTATTTTGATGGGAGTCAGCCTGATTTGTTACTTTATGGCATTTGACGGGCTAAACAAAGTAGATGGCATATTAATGCTATTAATGTTATTTGCATTTTTGTTTTGGCTAATTCATTCAGCAAGAAAGCAGCGACTTAATCATTCGATTGTTGACCCATTAGAGCAAGAAGTGTTGAACGAAATGCCTGGTGATGTTCCTGAGAAAACAGCCTGGTTATTTTTTGCAGTAGGCTTGGTTGGATTATTGCTGAGTTCCCAGTTATTAGTCTGGGCTGCGGTTAATATTGCCGAATCTTTTGGGGTGAGTGATTTAGTGATAGGTTTAACTATTGTTGCTTTAGGCACTAGCTTGCCAGAATTGGCAGCTTCGATTAGTAGTGTGTTGAAAAAAGAAGATGATTTGGCAGTCGGTAATATTATTGGTTCTAATATGTATAATTTATTAGCTGTTTATTCATTGCCAGGCTTAATAGCACCAGGGGCAGTTGCTGAAAGTGTGATTAGTCGCGATTTTCCCGTTATGCTGGGGTTGACAGGGTTTTTATTTATCTTAGGCTATGGTTTTTTGAACAAAGTGGGCAAGATTAATCGCTGGGAAGGTGGCGGCTTAGTGCTGGTTTTTTGTAGCTATCAATGGATTGTTTATAAAAGTGCGATGATTTGATCATGAATATACATGAGCAAAATTTAAAACAATTAGGGCTGGCGGTTATTAAGGCTGAAACCCTGGCAGTTTCTGCTTTGGCAGATAAGATTAATGATGACTTTGTACAAGCATGTCATTTAATGCTTAACTGTAAAGGACGTGTGGTAGTGACTGGAATGGGTAAGTCTGGACATATCGCAGGAAAAATTGCCGCTACATTAGCCAGTACTGGAACACCTGCGTTTTTTGTACACTCAGGAGAAGCCAGTCACGGTGATTTAGGCATGATTACCCAGCAAGATGTTGTGCTGGCATTGTCTAATTCAGGTGAAACTGGTGAAGTATTAACTATTTTGCCAATTATCAAGCGCATAGATGTACCTTTTATTGCCATGACAGGAAATCCTGAATCATCATTGGCAAAATTTGCCACGGTGCATATTGATGTGTCTGTCGAACAAGAAGCCTGTCCATTAGGGCTTGCACCAACATCCAGTACCACCGCAGCATTGGTGATGGGTGATGCTTTGGCGGTTTCTATGTTGGAAGCAAAAGGCTTTACCCGTGATGATTTTGCTTTATCTCATCCAGGTGGAAGTTTAGGTAAACGATTATTATTGATGGTCAGGGATATTATGCATTCTGGTGAGGAGGTGCCATCCACATTGGAATCAGCATTTGTCAGTGAGGCTTTGCTTGAGATGACAGCAAAAAAATTAGGTATGACAGCCGTTGTTGATCAGTTAAATCAGGTGATTGGAGTATTCACCGATGGTGATTTAAGACGTATGCTGGAGAAAAATCTTGATATACATACTGCAAAGCTAACAGAAGTAATGACCCCAGCTTGTACAGTGATTAGTTCTGATGTATTGGCAGCAGAGGCGATGAAAGTGATGCAACAAAAAAAGATTAACGCCTTATTGATTGTGGATGAGGAAAATAAGCTGGTTGGTGCTTTGAATATGCATGATTTGATTAGAGCTGGGATTGTTTAAATGATAATAGGCTAAAGATTAAAGGTGAAGGAATTGGATGCGAGATAATATTGAAAAGGCTAGAAAACTTAAATTATTAATTCTGGATGTTGATGGTGTGTTGACGGATGGGCGATTATTTTTTGATAATTCTGGAACAGAATATAAATGTTTTCATGCCCGTGATGGGCATGGCATTAAGTTGTTGCGTCAAACAGGTGTTGAAGTTGCAGTTATTTCCGGGCGCAAATCGAATTCAGTTGCCATACGGATGAAAAATTTAGGCATTGAACATGTTTATCAAGGACATGAAAATAAAATTGGCGCATTTAATGAAATCATACAAGCCTTAAAGATAAAACCTGAACAAGCGGCTCATGTGGGTGATGATTTATTGGATTTGCCTATTATGACGCGAGTGGGTTTGTCCATTGCGGTTAAAGATGCAAATTTTGCAGTTAAAGACTATGCTGACTGGACGACAGAAACGTCAGGTGGCATGGGTGCGGTCAGAGAAGTTTGTGATTTTATTATGCAGGCACAAGGTACTTTTGACGATGTGTTAAAGAGCTATATGAAATGAATTTTGCTGAATACAGAATCTATCTGATTTTGTTTGTTTTAGGAGTTACTTCCTGGATATTAGCTGATTTTTTTGATGAACAAGCCAAAGTGGATAAAAAAATAGTCAGTCATAGTCCTGATTATTTTAGTGTCAACTATTACAAAAAAGAAATGGACATAGATGGACTGGTTAAAAATGAATTAAATGCAGATAAAATGATTCATTATAGCGATGATGGGAAAACCCATTTAGAAAATCCTGTGATGACTTTGCATAATTCTGATGCATCGCCATGGGTTATTAAATCAAAGACAGGCATACTCGAAGCTGATGGTGATCATTTGTTGCTGGCAGGCGATGTTTTTATTAGCCGGGCAAGAGCAAAAAAACTTAAACCTTTTATCATAAATACCTCTGAATTGCGGGTAAAGCTTTCTACTAGTTATGCTGAAACTGATCAGTGGGGTGAAATAATTGATAATCCTAACCGAACTGAAGGTGTCGGCTTGCAAGCAACTTTTGTTAAGCCTGTAAAGATCAAGTTTTTGTCTAAAGTTAAAGGGCGATATGAATTTAATTAAATTATTTACGATAACTTTTTTATTGACTGTCGGTCATACTGTTTTTGCGCTTGAAAGTGATGCTGAACAACCTGTTTATATCGACTCAAATACAGCAGTCTATAACGATAAAACTGCGATCAGTATTTATACAGGTGATGTGGTGACTATTCAGGGAAGTTTAAATATAAAGTCAGACAAGCTGGTGGTTTATATTAAGGATGGTGAGATTGAAAAAATGGTTTTTACCGGTAAGCCTGCAAAATTCAAGCAATTACCCAGTGTGGGTGCAGATATGATTTATGGTGAAGGACTGACAGGGGAATATTATCCCAGTGAGGATAAATTAATTTTGATTGAAGAGGCAGTTGTTTCACAAGGAAATAATCGTTCGGCGAGTCGATTAATTGTTTATGACAGCAAAAATTCACTGATTAGAGCTGGCGATAAATCATCAGATGATAAAAGGGTGCATTCAGTTTTTAAGTCTAAAACAAAAAAACAGGATAATAAATG
>JAGLUC010000144.1 GCA_023134955.1 Methylococcales bacterium
TTGCTCCTGCATTGTTCTACTACACACCATCCATGGTGTTATTCGTTCCTCAGCACATCCTATAAAAACTTGTTAACTTACTATAGCAAGGGCTTTATGTGTTCAAATAACAGCGCAGCACTAATGAGCGTGGCACTTGCAAGCATTGCCCAGGTTATTTTTTGGTGATTCTTATCCATTTGTTGACGTAATTGAGCAATTTCTTTGTTTTGATTTTCAATTTGATGCTGTGATTTCGAGATACTATCAAGGGCCTGGAAAACAAGGGATGGTATTTCCGGGAATTTTTCCGCTATTTCAGGGAACTGTTTAACCATCTGTTTTATTTTTGCTTTTGGCCCCAGGCGTTCTTTAAACCAGTCTTCAAGAAAAGGTTTTGCAGTTTGCCACAAATCTAAATCCGGGTATAACTGGCGACCTAAGCCTTCAATATTTAACAGTGTTTTTTGCAGTAATATTAATTGAGGTTGCACCACCATATCAAAGCGTCTGGCAGTCTGGAACAAACGTAACAGTAATAATCCAAAAGAAATATCTTTTAAAGGTTTGTCAAAAATGGGTTCACAAACACTACGAATGGATGACTCAAAATCTTCAACACGTGTATTGGCTGGTACCCAGCCTGATTCAATATGCATTTCTGCAACACGGCGATAGTCACGGTTAAAAAAAGCCAGGAAATTTTCTGCTAGATAGCGTTGGTCAGATAAAGACAGAGTGCCCACGATGCCAAAATCAACGGCAATATATTTGTCTGGCAGATCAACAAAAATATTGCCTGGATGCATATCTGCATGGAAGAAATTATCCCTAAAAACCTGGGTAAAAAATATTTCTACACCTCGTTCAGCGAGTAGCTTAAAGTTGGCATTATTTTGTTTTAGTTGCTCAATCTCACCCACTGGAATACCGTAGATTCTTTCCATGACTAATACTTTTTTGCGGGTAAATTCCCAGTGGATTTCGGGCACATATAAAGCATCTGAATCTTTAAAATTATTCCGTAGTTTGGTTGCATTAGCCGCTTCCCTGACTAAGTCCATCTCATCTAATAATGTCTTTTCAAATTCGGCGACTACTTCTAAGGCTCGTAAGCGTCTAGCATCACCCCAAAATTTTTCGGCAAGGCGAGCTAATTCATAAAGCAGACCAATATCTGAATGGATTCTTTTTTCAATGTTAGGTCGTAATACTTTAACGACGACTTTTTCGCCACTATGTAAAACAGCAGTATGTACTTGAGCAACAGAGGCTGAAGCTAGTGGTGCCTGGTCAAATTCTGCAAAGGCTTCTGATATTTTTTGTCCTAGCTGTTGCTCAATAATTTGTACTGCTTGTTTATTAGGAAAAGGTGGAACTTTATCCTGCAATTTAACCAGTTCATCGGCAATATCATCAGGCAGTATATCTTTACGCGTGGAGAGTGCCTGACCAAATTTAATATAAATAGGGCCTAAGTCTTCAAGCGTTTTACGAATTCTTGCGCCTCGCGAATGTTTGTCTCGATTAAACCAGAAAGTAGGTGAAAAGATAGCAAGAAAGCGGATAGGTCGAAATAAATGCGTTTTTAAAATAATTTCATCTAAACCGTGGTACATCATGACCCAGTTAATATGGATTAAACGCATTAATGTTTTTGGATGAGCCACTAAGTTACCTATTAGGTTGAAAATGAAAAGCGATAATTTGCTTTTTATTTAAAATGTAACTACTCAGCATGTAATTATTTATATTTCCTGGGGCGCAGTGCTTTAGCCTGCACTCGTGTTACCCATGCAGGCTAAAGCGCTGCGCCCCAAAGAATATACGCTGAATATTACCTTATAATTTTAATTGATCAATTCGAGCAGATAAACGGTCGAAATCAGCACGTATTTTATCAACTTTATGAAAAAATATGTCTGCTTCTGCGTCGGCTGGAAGGTCGCGTGTTTCTTCTTGTAAAAATTCTTTGCTGTTGAGTTTTAAGCTGTTGATGGTTTCTTCAGTCCAGTTTTGGCTACTACGAAATAGATTGCCAATTTTATGAGCGACAATATCACCTGTAAACTGAGATAACTTTTCTTCTAAATCAATATCCAGTTTTTCAAACAGTTGCTGAAATTTATGTGCGACCTGAGTATCGCCTTCAATTTTAACTTCACCGCTAAAAATTGAACGCATAGGGGTAGAGCTTAACCCCATTAAACCAAGTGCAGACAATGTTCCGCTTAATGTGGTGTCAACCTTATCAGCGGTATATTCAATGATTTGAATTTCTGTGTTGGTAGGACACAGATAAAGAGTTTCGTTAAAAGGCTGGATATTGATAGCAATCACTTTGCTGGC
This sequence comes from Methylococcales bacterium, assembly GCA_023134955.1. Taxonomy (GTDB): domain Bacteria; phylum Pseudomonadota; class Gammaproteobacteria; order Methylococcales; family Methylomonadaceae; genus QPIN01. Next base: position 2,329 of record JAGLUC010000144.1, read on the forward strand.
AAGCGGTGTTAAAAACAGGTTGACATCTTCATCTAAAGATAAAAAGTGATTTAATGCTGTTTCCAGTACGCTGGTTAATAGTGGTTTGATTAGCATTTGCTTACCTAGTTTATAAGCCCTTCCTTGCTGGGGAGGGTTGGGTGAGGAGATTTTAAATCAACATCTTTTATCTATTGATTAATAAGAGAATTTAGAGGAAGAAAATTATTTTAATTTCTCCCCAGCAACCCTCCACTGCCAATAAGTTAAGCATTGGGGTGCTGGTCTTTAGCCTGCTTTGTCACTTTTACCATATGAAGGCAAAAGCCTTCGCTCCAAAATCAATGCGTTGATTATAAAGTAAGTGCCCCAGCCCTCCCCAGCAAGGGGGGGGTAAGAGCACAGTCAACTCGTCAGCACAATGAAGATAAGATTAAATTTTATAACCCCTATGCACCGCAACAATACCTTGGCTCATATTGAAATATTCACAGCGTTCTAGCCCAGCATTTTCCATCATGTTTTTAAGTGTATCTTGTTTAGGGTGCATACGGATTGATTCGGCAAGGTAGCGATAACTGTCTTCATCTTTCGCTATAAATTTACCAATTTTAGGCAAAAGTTTAAACGAGTAAAAATCGTAAACTTTTTCTGTTACCTTATCAATGGGGTGAGAGAACTCTAAAACAATCACACGACCACCTGGTTTTAATACTCTGTGCATAGAACGTAAAGCAGCATCTTTATCAGTGACATTTCGTAAACCAAAAGCGATACAGACACAGTCAAAGCTATTGTCTTCAAAAGGCAGGCATTCCGCATTAACCTGAGCATAACTGATATTGCCAACTAAGCCCTTGTTAATTAAGCGGTCACGACCTGTGCGTAGCATTTCTGAGTTAATATCTGCCAGGGTAATATGACCCTCTTTACCGACACGTTTTTCAAATAAAGTTGTTAAATCACCTGTTCCACCTGCTAAATCAAGGATCTGATCACCTTTTCTAACATTGGCTAACTGGATTGCTATACGTTTCCATATACGATGAATGCCAAAAGACATTAAGTCATTCATCACATCATAATTACTGGCAACAGAATCAAATACACCGCGAACCATGCGGACTTTATCTTCAGTGTCTACTTGTTTAAAACCAAAATGGGTTGTGTTTTCATTTGTCATAATAAAGCCTATGTTTGTGGCGGCTGCACTCTGGAGTGTCCAGCTTGGTCAAGTTTTTCGAGATAGTTTGCCCACAATGATGAATATTCAGAACCTAGCTTATATAAAAGCCCCCAGGAATAAATACCACTGTTATGACCATCGGTAAAGGTTGGTTCTATACCGTAGTTACCAATCGCTTTGATGGTCGATATATTAACGCTTTCTTTTCCTGTTTGTAATATCTCTTGCCCAGGCGCATGACCTAATGCTTCTGCCGAAGGCGAGTAAACACGTAAATATTCACAGGGTAGATTAAAGCTTTCACCATTATCAAAACACACTTCAAGAATACGGGAGCGTTGATGGAGCTTAATATCAGTTGGAGTAAAGCTTATGGGGGCTACAGTCAATCGCATAATTATAGAATATAGCGACTTAAATCTTCGTCTTCTGCTAATTCATTTAGGTGATCATTAACATAAGTGGCATCAATAGAGATGACTTTTTCAGCTATATCGGGTGCGCTAAAAGAGATTTCTTCCAATAAGCGTTCTAATATAGTGTGTAATCGTCTGGCACCGATGTTTTCAGTGTTTTCATTCACTTGCCAGCCTAATTCGGCGATGCGTTTAATGCCTTCATCGGTAAAAGAAATATCAACCCCTTCTGTTTTAAGTAAAGCTTGATATTGCTCGGTTAATGAAGCATCAGGTTCGGTCAGAATTCGCACAAAATCATCGGCGGTAAGAGCCTCTAATTCAACCCGAATAGGGAAACGACCTTGTAATTCGGGAATTAAGTCAGATGGTTTGGTTAGGTGAAAAGCACCTGAGGCAATAAATAAAATATGGTCAGTTTTGATCATACCGTATTTAGTGCTGACAGTACTGCCTTCTACTAATGGTAATAAATCACGCTGTACACCTTCGCGAGAAACTTCACCGCCGCCTCCGCCAAGTTCAGAGCGTTTGCAAACTTTATCTATTTCATCCAGAAATACAATACCATTTTGTTCAACAGACTCTACGGCTGATAATTTAATATCATCTTCATTGACTAGTTTAGAGGCCTCTTCTTCCTGAAGTGCTTTTAGTGCCTCAGAAATTTTCATTTTGCGGGTTTTAGTTTTGCCGCTGTTCATGCTTTGAAACATGCCTTGTAACTGGCTGGTCATATCCTCCATACCAGGAGGAGCCATAATTTCAACCCCAATAGAAGGGGCTGTTAAGTCAAGCTCAATTTGTTTGTCATCTAAATCGCCTTCACGTAATTTTTTACGCATTTTTTGGCGAGTTGATTGTTCGGTATCAGAAAGCATTCCGCCTTCTGCACTGGGTAAAAGAATATCCAGAACCTTATCTTCAGCGGCATCTGCTGCACGGTTTTGTACTTTTTCCATTTCAGTTTCACGGTTCATTTTTACCGCAGTATCAACCAAATCACGGATGATTGATTCAACATCACGTCCAACATAACCCACTTCGGTAAATTTGGTCGCTTCAATTTTAATAAAAGGTGCATTAGCCAGGCGCGCTAATCGTCTGGCAATTTCGGTTTTACCCACCCCGGTTGGGCCAATCATTAAAATATTTTTAGGGGTTATTTCTTCACGTAATTCTTCGGCAACGCGCATTCTGCGCCAGCGGTTTCGCAAGGCAATAGCAACAGAGCGTTTAGCACTGGCTTGACCAATGATATGTTTATCCAGTTCGCTTACAATTTCTTTAGGGGTCATTTTGCTCATTTTTTTTACTCTTTCCCTTTGCTCTTTCTTTGTGTTTGGTCGCTGGGTTCAGCATCTAATTCTTCAATACGAAGATTGTGGTTGGTATAAATGCAAATATCAGCCGCAATATGCAATGATCTTTCTACAATTTCACGCGCACTTAAATTGGTGTTTTCTAATAATGCGCGGGCAGCCGATTGTGCAAAAGAGCCACCAGAACCAATCGCCATTAAGTCATACTCAGGTTCAATAACATCACCGGTACCCGATAAAATTAACGATGTTTTAGAGTCGGCAATGGTTAATAAAGCTTCCAGTTTGCGTAAAGCACGGTCTGTACGCCAGTCTTTAGCCATTTCAACTGCTGCACGAGTCAGGTGACCGCGGTGTTTCTCAAGCTTGCCTTCAAAATGTTCAAACAAAGTAAATGCATCGGCGGTTGCCCCTGCAAATCCAGCAATTACATTGTCATGGTATAAGCGACGTACTTTGCGTGCGTTGCCCTTCATTACAGTGTTGCCCATAGAAACTTGACCGTCACCACCAATTACAACTTTACCGTTACGGCGAACAGAAAGTATTGTTGTACCTCTAAAACTCACGATATACCTTTTATTAATAAACAGAAAATCTGTTAATTTTACATGGTATAAGTGTTGTTAGGGAAAATTAATGAAGTATGCTTGAAGAAAAATCAGTTTAATTAGTTTTAGAGCGTTTTTAGTAAAGTGTTCTGAGTTTGATCGAGGCTGTTTTTTGATAAGGTGGATTGTTAGAAGATTACATTAAGACAGTAAAGCAAGTGATTTTTCTATGCTTATCTACTCGCTTTTCGTTCAATTGCTCTCCCTGCTTTTTGAAGATCTTTACCTAAGCCATGCCATGCATTGCAAGCTGATAGGCTAAGTAAGCAACTGGTGAGTAAAATGAATGTTAGTTGTTTGAATATCTTTTTCATTTAGACTTAGTGATTTTTTAGTTATACATTATATTCACAACAGTATAGAGGAAATTTTGTATTTTATTGTGGAATGACTCTATGTTTTATAGTTTCCAAGTTCTGCGTAGAAACTTAGCTTAGACGCTTCTGCGTCGTTTTATGGGGACACCAGGAGCATCCAATGAGCGCCCAAGTTTACAAACGATTTAATTTCCGGGTATTGCGTCATTATTTGTTTACTTGTGGGAAGAACTGCCATGTATTTTAAGTTTCCAGATTCTGCGTGGTATTAATCGTCCCAAAAGTTCTGGCAGGTATTTTGACAGTGTTTTATTAACACATATTGTAGCC